>NZ_QFRV01000030.1:0-53032 GCF_004136805.1 Enterobacter cloacae complex sp. GF14B | reverse complement strand
ATTTGCCTGGCGGCTTTAGCGCGGTGGTCCCACCTGACCCCATGCCGAACTCAGAAGTGAAACGCCGTAGCGCCGATGGTAGTGTGGGGTCTCCCCATGTGAGAGTAGGGAACTGCCAGGCATCAAACAAGAAGAACCCCGTACCGTAAGGTGCGGGGTTTTTTGCTTTTGTTTTTCTCCCTCTCCCTGTGGGAGAGGGCCGGGGTGAGGGCATCAAACCGCACCATCCCCTCCTTGAAACTTTCTCACCTTAGGCTTGCAGGCTCGACATTAACCCCGTTTCTGGGTATCGTTAGCTGTCTGGATGTCTAAACGTTTATACGTATGCTGTGAGGATTTAAGGTTATGCCGATTCGGGTGCAGGACGAGCTACCAGCCGTCACTTTCTTGCGTGAAGAGAATGTCTTCGTAATGACAACTTCGCGTGCTTCTGGTCAGGAAATTCGCCCGCTGAAGGTGCTGATCCTTAATTTGATGCCAAAGAAGATCGAAACAGAGAACCAGTTCCTGCGTTTGCTCTCCAACTCTCCGCTTCAGGTTGATATCCAGCTGCTGCGCATTGACGCGCGTGAGTCACGCAACACGCCTGCTGAGCATCTGAATAACTTCTACTGTAATTTTGAAGATATTCGCGATGAGAATTTCGATGGGCTGATCGTCACCGGCGCACCGCTGGGTCTGGTGGAATTTAATGACGTTGCCTACTGGCCACAGATCAGGCAGGTGCTGGAGTGGGCAAAAGATCACGTCACGTCCACCTTATTTGTCTGTTGGGCGGTACAGGCCGCACTGAATATCCTCTATGGCATTCCCAAGCAAACCCGCAGCGACAAACTTTCTGGCGTATACGAACACCACATCCTTCACCCGCATGCGCTGCTGACGCGTGGTTTCGATGACACTTTCCTGGCCCCGCATTCTCGCTACGCCGATTTTCCGGCACAGCTGATCCGAGATTACACCGACCTGGAAATCCTGGCCGAAACGGAAGACGGCGATGCCTACCTGTTCGCCAGTAAAGACAAACGCATCGCGTTCGTTACCGGCCATCCTGAGTACGATCCGCATACCCTCGCGGCAGAGTATTTTCGTGACGTTGAAGCGGGTCTGAATCCGGATGTCCCGTACAACTATTTCCCGAAAAACGATCCACAAAACACGCCTCGGGCAACCTGGCGTAGTCATGGAAATTTGCTGTTTACCAACTGGCTCAACTATTACGTCTACCAGATTACGCCGTACGATCTTCGCCACATGAATCCGACGCTGGAGTAATCGTCTGCATTAAACGATCCTAAAGCGTTTCAGCTATTCAGATCAGGCACCTTCGGGTGCCTTTTTTATTTCCGAAATCCTGTTCAACATACCAGGAAACTTTAACTCTATAGTAATCATGAAGTTGCGTTGCAATTAAAATTAAAATGGAAATTGTTTTTGATTTTGGAAAAATTATAGATAGTCTTAATTCTGCTGAGCGAAAACTACACAACGATCTTTCGCTCGCGTCGGGGGCGTGATTTGGATCTTTGATGAGGAGCAGAACGATGACTCAACAGGCAACAACGGTCGATGAACTGACCTTTACCCAGCCGAATGGTGAGCAAGAACAGCAAGTTTTGACGGCAGAAGCGGTAGAGTTTCTGACTGAACTGGTGACTCGCTTTACGCCACAGCGTAATAAACTGCTGGCGGCGCGCATTCACCAACAGCAGGGGATCGATAACGGCAAGTTGCCAGGATTTATTTCGGAAACTGCTTCCATTCGTCATGGTGATTGGAAAATCCGCGGAATCCCTGAAGATTTACAGGATCGTCGTGTGGAGATCACCGGCCCGGTAGAGCGCAAAATGGTGATCAACGCCATGAATGCCAACGTCAAAGTCTTTATGGCCGATTTTGAAGACTCGCTGGCACCGGACTGGCAGAAAGTTATCGACGGGCAGATCAACCTGCGCGACGCCGTCAATGGCACCATCAGCTATACCAACGAAGCCGGTAAAATTTACCAGCTCAAACCGAATCCGGCGGTGCTGATCTGTCGCGTACGCGGTCTGCATTTGCCAGAAAAGCACGTCACCTGGCGCGGAGAAGCGATTCCGGGCAGCCTGTTCGACTTTGCGCTGTACTTCTTCCACAACCATAAAAACCTGCTGGCGAAAGGCAGCGGCCCCTATTTCTATCTGCCGAAAACCCAGTCCTGGCAGGAAGCGGCGTGGTGGAGTGAAGTTTTCAGCTACGCAGAAGACCGCTTCAGCCTGCCGCGCGGCACCATTAAAGCCACGCTGCTGATTGAAACCCTGCCTGCCGTATTCCAGATGCATGAGATCCTCCATGCGCTGCGTGACCATATTGTGGGCCTGAACTGCGGCCGCTGGGATTACATCTTCAGCTACATCAAAACGCTGAAAAACCATGCCGACCGGGTATTGCCGGATCGTCAGGTTGTGACTATGGATAAACCGTTCCTCAGCGCCTACTCGCGCCTGCTGATTAAGACCTGTCACAAACGCGGCGCCTTTGCGATGGGCGGCATGGCGGCCTTTATCCCGAGCAAAGATGCTGAGCGTAACAACCATGTGCTCAACAAGGTGAAAGCCGATAAAGAGCTGGAAGCCCGTAATGGCCACGACGGGACGTGGATTGCCCATCCCGGTCTGGCCGATACGGCGATGGAAGTCTTTAACCGCGTACTCGGCGACAACAAAAACCAGCTGTTTGTCACCCGTGAAGACGATGCGCCAATCGCAGAAGAACAGTTGCTGGCGCCGTGTGCGGGCGAACGCACGGAAGAGGGGATGCGCGCCAACATTCGCGTCGCCGTGCAGTACATCGAGGCATGGATCTCCGGCAACGGCTGCGTGCCGATTTACGGCCTGATGGAAGATGCCGCCACGGCGGAAATTTCACGTACCTCCATCTGGCAGTGGATCCACCATCAAAAAACGCTCAGCAACGGCAAACCGGTAACCAAAGCCCTGTTCCGTCAGATGCTGGCCGAAGAGATGCGGGTCATCCAGGACGAACTGGGCGAGCACCGCTTCAGCAGTGGGCGTTTTGACGATGCTGCACGTCTGATGGAGCAAATCACCACCTCTGATGACTTAATCGACTTCCTGACCCTGCCGGGCTACCGCTTCCTGGCGTAATTCACCACATAACAATATGGAGCATCTGCACATGAAAACCCGTACCCAACAGATCGAAGAGTTACAAAAAGAGTGGACCCAACCGCGCTGGGAAGGCATTCGCCGCCCGTACAGCGCAGAGGAAGTGGTGAAGTTACGTGGCTCGGTTAACCCGGAATGTACGCTGGCGCAGAACGGCGCGGCAAAAATGTGGGATCTGCTGCACGGGGGAGCTAAAAAAGGCTATATCAACAGCCTCGGCGCACTGACTGGCGGTCAGGCATTGCAGCAGGCGAAGGCCGGCATTGAAGCTATCTATCTTTCCGGCTGGCAGGTCGCGGCGGATGCTAACCTTGCCTCCAGCATGTATCCGGATCAATCTCTTTATCCGGCGAACTCGGTGCCGTCAGTGGTGGATCGGATCAACAATACCTTCCGCCGTGCGGATCAGATCCAGTGGGCCGCGGGTATCGAACCCCACGATCCGCGTTTTATAGACTATTTCCTGCCGATCGTCGCCGATGCGGAAGCCGGTTTCGGCGGCGTGCTGAACGCCTTTGAGCTGATGAAATCCATGATTGAGGCCGGTGCAGCGGCCGTTCACTTTGAAGATCAACTGGCGTCGGTCAAGAAGTGCGGGCATATGGGCGGGAAAGTGCTGGTACCAACCCAGGAAGCGATCCAAAAGCTGGTTGCCGCGCGTCTGGCTGCTGACGTGCTCGGCGTGCCGACGCTGGTGATTGCCCGTACCGATGCTGATGCGGCGGACCTGATCACCTCTGACTGCGATCCGTACGACAGCGAATTTATTACCGGCGAGCGCACCAGTGAAGGTTTCTATCGTACCCACGCGGGTATCGAGCAGGCGATCAGCCGCGGCCTGGCGTATGCCCCTTACGCCGACCTGGTCTGGTGTGAAACCTCCACGCCGGATCTGGCGCTGGCGAAGCGCTTTGCCGATGCGATTCATGCGAAGTATCCGGGCAAGCTGCTGGCCTATAACTGTTCGCCGTCCTTCAACTGGCAAAAGAATCTGGACGATACCACCATCGCCAGCTTCCAGCAGCAACTGTCGGATATGGGCTACAAGTACCAGTTCATCACCCTGGCGGGTATCCACAGCATGTGGTTCAACATGTTCGACCTGGCGCATGCCTACGCGCAGGGCGAAGGCATGAAGCACTATGTTGAGAAGGTGCAGCAGCCAGAATTTGCGGCAGGCAAAGAGGGATATACCTTCGTTTCGCACCAGCAGGAAGTGGGAACCGGCTACTTCGATAATGTGACCACGATTATTCAGGGCGGGGCCTCCTCCGTCACGGCATTAACGGGCTCAACGGAAGAAGCACAGTTCTAATCTTTTCCCCCTCTCCCCCCTCGGGGAGAGGGTTGGGGTGAGGGGGAATATATGTCGCGTGGTCTGGAATTACTGATTGCCCAAACTATTTTGCAGGGCTTCGATGCCCAATATGGCCGCTTTCTGGAAGTCACCTCCGGCGCGCAACAGCGTTTTGAGCACGCCGACTGGCATGCGGTTCAGCAGGCCATGAAGCAGCGTATCCATCTTTATGATCACCATGTAGGTCTGGTGGTGGAGCAACTGCGCTGTATCACCGACGGTAAAAGCCCGGATGCGGATTTTTTACTGCGCGTGAAAGAGCATTACACCCATCTGTTACCCGACTACCCGCGCTTCGAGATTGCGGAGAGCTTTTTCAACTCCGTCTATTGCCGGTTATTTGACCACCGCTCATTATCTCCTGAGCGGTTATTTATCTTCAGCTCCCAGCCGGAGCGCCGCTTCCGTACCATTCCGCGTCCGCTGGCGAAAGATTTCTTTCCCGATCGCGGCTGGGAAAAGCTCCTGCACCGCGTCTTAACGGATTTGCCGCTGCGCCTGCCGTGGGAGAATAAACCCCGGGATATCGGCTATATCCATGCGTATCTCAATGAAACCTTCGGCGAGGAGGTGCTCAGCCGCAGCCATTTGCAGGTTGCCAACGAGCTTTTCTACCGGAATAAGGCCGCCTGGCTGGTGGGCAAACTGGTTACGCCGACAGCCATCGTGCCGTTTCTGCTGCCCATTCACCGTACCGACGACGGCCAACTGTTTGTCGATACCTGCCTGACTACCAGCGCTGAGGCCAGTATCGTATTTGGCTTCGCCCGTTCCTATTTCATGGTCTATGCCCCACTGCCTGCCGCCCTGGTGGAGTGGCTGCGCGAGATCCTGCCGGGCAAAACCACCGCCGAGCTGTACATGGCGATTGGCTGTCAGAAGCATGCCAAAACGGAAAGTTATCGGGAATACCTGCGTTATGTCACCACGGCTGATGAGCAGTTTATCGAAGCGCCGGGGATCCGCGGCATGGTGATGCTGGTTTTCACACTGCCGGGCTTCGACCGCGTGTTTAAGGTGATTAAGGATAAATTCGCCCCGCAGAAGGAGATGAGCGCCGCGCACGTTCGCGCCTGCTATCAGCTGGTTAAAGAGCACGATCGTGTCGGGCGAATGGCCGATACCCAGGAGTTTGAAAACTTTGTGCTGGATAAGCAGCAGATCGATCCGTCGCTGATGTCGCTGCTAATGCAGGAAGCGCCGACGAAAATTACCGATCTTGGCGATAAGATTGCGATTAGCCATCTCTATATCGAACGCCGGATGGTGCCGTTAAATATCTGGCTGGAGCAGTCCGAAGGCCAGGCTTTACGAGACGCCATTGAAGAGTACGGCAATGCGATTCGCCAGCTCGCCGCCGCCAATATTTTCCCCGGCGACATGCTGTTTAAAAACTTCGGCGTCACCCGTCACGGGCGGGTGGTGTTCTACGATTACGATGAAATTTGCTACATGACCGAGGTGAACTTCCGCGATATCCCGGCGCCGCGCTACCCGGAAGATGAACTGTCCAGCGAGCCGTGGTACAGCGTATCGCC
Organism: Enterobacter cloacae complex sp. GF14B; assembly: GCF_004136805.1. Taxonomy (NCBI): domain Bacteria; kingdom Pseudomonadati; phylum Pseudomonadota; class Gammaproteobacteria; order Enterobacterales; family Enterobacteriaceae; genus Enterobacter; species Enterobacter cloacae complex sp. GF14B. The sequence continues at coordinate 46,970 of NZ_QFRV01000030.1, read as the reverse complement.
GGGCGATGTGTTTCCGGAGGAGTTTCGCCACTGGCTGTGTGCCGACCCGCGCATCGGGCCGTTATTTGAAGAGATGCATGCCGATCTGTTCCGCGCCAGCTACTGGCGCGGGCTGCAAACGCGGATCAAAAACGGACACGTGGAAGATGTCTACGCTTACCGCCGCAAGCAGCGGTTTTGCATCCGCTTTTCTCCCTCTCCCTGTGGGAGAGGGCCGGAGTGAGGGCATCAGGCGGCAATGCACGTTTAACGAATCCCACCATACGCCAGCGTCACCTCTTTCGCGGCCTTAATCACCATCGCGCCCAGCTCGGTGACGCGGTCGTCGGTCATGCGTGAAATCGGCCCGGAGATGGAGATGGCGGCAAACGGCTCGCGGTGCTCGTCAAAAATGCAGGACGCGAGGCAGCGCAGCCCGAGGGCATGTTCTTCGTCATCAAACGAATAGCCGCGCTTGCGGGTCAGAGCCAGATCTTCTTTCAGATGCACGGGCGACACCAGCGTGGCGTGGGTATAGGCGTGCAGCCCTTTACGGTGCAGCAGCCCCGTTACCTGCTCTTCGCTCAGCTGCGAGAGAAACGCTTTCCCTGCGCCAGAGGCGTGCATCGGCAGCTTGCCGCCAATCGGTGCGGACATGCGCATCAGCTGCGTACACTGCACCTGGTCGATAATAATCGCCTGGTGATCGCTCTGATCCAGTACGGCCAGGTTTACCGTCTCGCCGGACTCCTCCATCAGCTTGCGCAGAATCGGGTGGACAATCGCCAGCAGGTTGCGGCTTTGCAGGAAGCTGCTGCCGACAATAAACGCATGCGCCCCCACCGCCCAGTGTCCCAGCTCGCCCACCTGACGCACGAATCCCAGCTGCTGCATGGTGGTCAGCAGACGGTGCGTGGTGGAGTTCGGCAGGCCAGCCTGCTGCGCCAGCTCCGTCAGGGCCACGCTGCCGTGCGATTCGGCTATCCATTCCAGCAGCTTCAGGCCGCGCGTCAGGGATTGAACCTGTCCGCCAGGTTGTGCAGCGGTGGTTGCAGCAGGTTTTCTGCCGCGTTTAGCGGGAACGGTCGTAACCATGACGAACTCCTTTTTCTGTATCGTGGAAATCATTTTCGTTTTATTTGGTGGTTTTGCAACCGCTTTCCTGACTGATCGGAGGAGTGATAGTGAACATGTCTCATGTTACCGCTGTGTGACTTTTCGACCCTGCGAGATTATGCCAGTATGGAACGCAGCCTTTTGGCCATGTTGAGCGTTGTCGGGAGCAAGTGTGAGCAGCAAAGTAGAGCAACTGCGTGCGCAGTTAAATGAACGAATTCTGGTGCTGGACGGCGGCATGGGCACCATGATCCAGGGCTATCGTCTGAGTGAAGACGATTTCCGCGGCGAGCGCTTTGCCGACTGGCCTTGTGACCTGAAAGGGAACAATGACCTGCTGGTGTTAAGCAAACCATCTGTCATCAGAGATATCCACAACGCTTACTTCGAAGCGGGTGCGGATATCGTTGAAACCAACACCTTTAACTCGACAACCATCGCCATGGCGGATTACCAGATGGAATCCCTGTCGGCGGAGATCAACTTTGAAGCCGCAAAGCTTGCGCGCGCCTGCGCCGACGAGTGGACGGCCCGCACGCCGGACAAGCCGCGCTACGTTGCCGGGGTGCTTGGCCCAACCAACCGCACCGCGTCGATTTCACCGGACGTCAACGACCCGGCGTTTCGTAATATCACCTTTGACCAGCTGGTTGTTGCCTACCGTGAATCGACCAGAGCGCTGGTGGAAGGCGGTTCCGATCTGATCCTGATTGAAACGGTATTCGACACTCTCAACGCCAAGGCCGCGGTTTACGCGGTGAAAGAGGAGTTCGAGGCGCTGGGCGTTGACCTGCCGATAATGATTTCCGGCACCATCACCGATGCCTCCGGCCGTACTCTGTCCGGCCAGACCACCGAAGCGTTTTATAACTCCCTGCGCCACGCCGACGCGCTCTCCTTCGGCCTGAACTGCGCGCTGGGCCCGGACGAGCTGCGCCAGTACGTGCAGGAGCTGTCGCGCATTGCGGAATGCTACGTTACCGCGCACCCGAACGCCGGTCTGCCGAACGCCTTCGGTGAATACGATCTGGATGCCGACACCATGGCGGCACAAATCCGCGAGTGGGCCGAGTCTGGATTTCTCAACATCGTCGGCGGCTGCTGCGGCACCACGCCGGAGCACATCGCCGCCATGAGCAACGCCGTGGCCGGACTGCCGCCGCGCAAGCTGCCCGAACTGCCGGTTGCCTGTCGCCTCTCCGGCCTTGAGCCGTTAACCATCGGCGAAGACAGCCTGTTTGTGAACGTGGGTGAGCGTACAAACGTCACCGGCTCCGCGAAGTTCAAGCGTCTGATCAAAGAGGAGAAGTACAGCGAAGCGCTGGACGTTGCCCGCCAGCAGGTGGAAAGCGGCGCGCAGATTATCGATATCAACATGGATGAGGGGATGCTCGACGCCGAAGCGGCGATGGTGCGTTTCCTGAACCTGATCGCCGGTGAGCCGGACATCGCCCGCGTGCCGATCATGATCGACTCCTCCAAATGGGAGGTCATCGAAAAAGGGCTGAAGTGCATTCAGGGTAAAGGCATCGTCAACTCTATCTCGATGAAAGAAGGCGTGGATGTCTTCATCCACCACGCGAAGCAGGTCCGCCGCTACGGTGCTGCGGTGGTGGTGATGGCTTTTGACGAAGTGGGCCAGGCCGACACTCGCGCGCGTAAAATTGAGATTTGCCGCCGCGCATACAAAATACTGACCGAAGAGGTAGGCTTCCCGCCGGAAGACATCATCTTTGACCCGAACATCTTCGCCGTGGCGACCGGCATCGAAGAGCACAACAACTACGCCCAGGACTTTATCGGCGCGTGCGAGGACATCAAGCGCGAGCTGCCGCATGCCCTCATCTCCGGCGGCGTATCGAACGTCTCGTTCTCGTTCCGCGGCAACGACCCGGTGCGTGAAGCGATCCACGCCGTGTTCCTCTACTACGCCATCCGCAACGGGATGGACATGGGGATCGTCAACGCCGGCCAGCTGGCAATTTACGACGATCTGCCAGCCGAGCTGCGCGACGCCGTAGAAGACGTGATCCTCAATCGTCGTGACGACGCCACCGAACGCATGCTGGATCTGGCGGAAAAATACCGCGGCAGTAAATCTGACGAATCAGCCAACGTTCAACAGGCCGAATGGCGCTCCTGGGATGTGAATAAGCGTCTGGAATACTCGCTGGTAAAAGGCATTACCGAGTTTATCGAGGAGGATACTGAGGAAGCGCGTCAGCAGGCCGCCCGTCCGATTGAAGTGATCGAAGGGCCGCTGATGGACGGCATGAACGTGGTCGGCGATCTGTTTGGCGAGGGCAAAATGTTCCTGCCGCAGGTGGTGAAATCCGCCCGCGTCATGAAACAGGCGGTGGCGTATCTGGAACCCTTTATCGAAGCCAGCAAAGAGAAGGGCTCCAGTAACGGTAAAATGGTCATCGCCACCGTGAAGGGCGACGTACACGACATCGGCAAAAACATCGTTGGCGTGGTGTTGCAGTGTAATAACTACGAAATTATCGATCTTGGCGTGATGGTCCCGGCGGATAAAATCCTCAGGACCGCGCGTGAGGTGAATGCGGATCTGATTGGTCTTTCCGGGCTGATTACGCCGTCGCTGGACGAAATGGTCAACGTGGCAAAAGAGATGGAGCGCCAGGGCTTCACCATTCCACTGCTGATTGGCGGGGCAACCACCTCGAAAGCCCACACGGCGGTGAAAATCGAGCAGAACTACAGTGGGCCGACGGTGTATGTCCAAAACGCCTCGCGCACCGTGGGCGTGGTCTCCGCGCTGCTGTCTGACACCCAGCGCGATGACTTTGTCGCCCGCACCCGCAAAGAGTATGAAACCGTCCGCATTCAGCATGGACGTAAGAAACCGCGCACGCCGCCGGTTTCGCTTCAGGCGGCGCGCGAAAACGATCTGGCGTTCGACTGGTCCAGCTATACGCCGCCGGTCGCACACCGTCTGGGCGTGCAGGACGTGACGGCCAGCATCGAAACGCTGCGTAACTACATCGACTGGACGCCATTCTTCATGACCTGGTCGCTGGCGGGCAAATATCCGCGCATTCTTGAAGATGAGGTGGTGGGCGAAGAGGCGAAGCGCCTGTTTAAAGATGCTAACGACATGCTCGACAGGCTGAGCGCAGAGAAAGCCCTCAACCCGCGCGGCGTGGTGGGGCTGTTCCCGGCGAACCGCGTGGGCGACGACGTGGAAATCTACCGCGATGAAACCCGCACCCATGTGCTGGCCGTGAGCCACCATCTGCGCCAGCAAACCGAGAAAGTGGGCTTTGCCAACTACTGCCTGGCGGATTTCGTCGCACCGAAACTCTCCGGTAAAGCCGACTATATCGGCGCCTTTGCCGTAACCGGCGGTCTGGAAGAAGACGCGCTGGCGGATGCGTACGACGCGCAGCACGATGATTACAACAAAATCATGGTGAAAGCGATTGCCGATCGCCTGGCGGAAGCCTTTGCCGAGTATCTGCACGAGCGCGTACGTAAGGTGCACTGGGGCTACGCGGCGAATGAGAACCTCAGCAACGAGGAGCTGATCCGCGAAAACTACCAGGGCATTCGTCCGGCACCGGGGTATCCGGCGTGTCCGGAACATACCGAGAAGGGCACTATCTGGAAACTGCTGGACGTAGAAGCGCATACGGGCATGAAGCTCACCGAGTCATTTGCCATGTGGCCGGGCGCGTCCGTTTCCGGCTGGTACTTCAGCCATCCGGACAGCAAGTACTTCGCCGTGGCACAGCTTCAGCGCGATCAGATTGAGGATTACGCTCTGCGTAAAGGCATGAGCGTGTCAGAGGTGGAACGCTGGCTGGCGCCGAATTTAGGCTACGACGCAGACTAACGTCACTTTTCCTTACAACAAACAGGGCACCGCTATGGTGCCTTGTCTCTTTCTTACGTTTAAACCCTTATACTGAACCTCAGGAAAACGAATAACGATAAGGAGGAATGCCTACCGTGTTGACGTTGTTACACCTGCTCTCCGCAGTCGCACTGCTGGTATGGGGCACTCATATCGTTCGTACCGGCGTGATGCGTGTGTTTGGCGCACGTTTACGTACCGTTCTCAGCGGCAGCGTTGAGAAGAAGCCGCTCGCCTTCTGTGCGGGTATTGGCGTCACGGCGCTGGTGCAAAGCAGCAACGCCACCACCATGCTCGTCACCTCGTTCGTGGCGCAGGATCTGGTGGCGCTCGCCCCGGCGCTGGTGATTGTCCTGGGCGCCGACGTCGGTACCGCGCTGATGGCGCGTATCCTGACGTTCGATCTCTCCTGGCTGTCGCCGCTGCTGATTTTTATCGGCGTCATTTTCTTCCTCGGCCGTAAGCAAAGCCGTGCCGGGCAGCTTGGCCGCGTCGGTATTGGCCTCGGGCTGATCCTGCTGGCGCTGGAGTTGATTGTGCAGGCTGTCACGCCGATCACCCAGGCCAACGGTGTACAGGTCATCTTCGCCTCGTTAACCGGCGATATTATGCTGGATGCGCTGATCGGCGCAGTATTCGCCATCGTCAGCTACTCCAGCCTGGCAGCGGTCCTGCTGACGGCGACCTTAACCGCCGCAGGGGTCATTTCCTTCCCGGTGGCGCTGTGCCTGGTGATCGGTGCCAACCTCGGCTCTGGCCTGCTGGCGATGCTCAACAACAGCGCCGCCAACGCTGCCGCCCGCCGCGTGGCGCTGGGGAGTTTGCTCTTCAAGCTGGTGGGTAGCCTGATCATTCTTCCGTTTGTGCACCCGCTGGCGAACCTGATGGACAATCTCTCTCTGCCGAAAGCGGAGCTGGTGATCTACTTCCACGTCTTCTACAACCTGGTGCGCTGCCTGGCGATGGTGCCGTTTGCCGCGCCGATGGCCCGCTTCTGCGAGCGGCTAATTCGTGATGAACCGGAGCTGGACGCGCGCCTTAAACCGAAGCATCTGGACACCTCTGTGCTGGACACGCCCGCGCTGGCCATCGCCAATGCCGCCCGCGAAACGCTGCGCATGGGTGACGCGATGGAAACCATGCTGGAAGGGTTGCAAAAGGTGATGCACGGCGAGCCGCGCGAAGAAAAAGAGCTGCGCAGGCTGGCGGACGATATCAACGTGCTGTATACCGCCATCAAGCTCTATCTGGCGCGGATCCCCCAGGACGAGCTGGCGGAAGAGGAATCCCGCCGCTGGGCGGAAATCATTGAGATGTCGCTTAACCTGGAGCAGGCTTCGGATATTGTCGAGCGTATGGGCAGTGAAATCGCGGACAAATCCTTGGCAGCACGTCGGGCGTTTTCTGTGGAAGGGCTGAAGGAGCTGGAAGCGCTGCACGAACAGCTGGTCAGCAACCTGAAGCTGGCGATGTCGGTCTTCTTCTCCAGCGACGTGCCGAGCGCGCGCCGCCTGCGCCGCAACAAGCATCGTTTCCGCATCCTTAATCGCCGCTACTCGCACGCCCACGTTGAGCGTCTGCATCAGCAGAACGTGCAGAGTATCGAAACCAGCTCGCTCCATCTGGGGCTGCTGGGCGATATGAAACGTCTCAACTCGTTGTTCTGCGCGGTGGCGTACAGCGTGATGGAGCAACCGGATGAAGACGACGAGCGGGATGAGTATTAATCTCTGAAAGCGCCTCGCAAAACCCTTTTGTGAGCGTGACACCTTCTAAAGAGCAATTCATTCTTAAGGCCTTACATTTTTAAGGGAATAGAAAATGCTCGTTTATTACGCTACACTTCGCCAATTCATGCGCATTCCAATGGGGGTTATCATGCGCACTATTAATGGCATTAAAAAATCAGTCAATGTTTCGTTAGCACCAGAAATTCTTGAAGAAGCGCGACGTCTTAAGCTCAATCTCTCTGCTGTACTCACGGCCGCTCTACAGGAGCAGTTTCGTGCGCATCAGCGCGCAGAGTGGTTAGCAGAAAATAAAGCGTCTATAGAGGCCATTAACCAGTGGGTTGATGAAAACGGCTCCTTTAGTGACTTTCAGAGGTCATTCTGATGGAGCAATATTTTGCTTATGCGAATGAAGGTAATGGGAAAAAAGCATATCCATGGCTTATTAATATGCAGCATCCTGTTGCTAATGTGATGAAACATGTACTGGTTGCTCCCGCCGTTGAATTAAGCCAGTTGGGCGGCATTCGTCCGCCTGCGAAAGTGTGCCCTGTCGTTGAAATCGCGGGTAAGTCCTGCGTTGTCATGATGCATATGCTGTCAGGCATCTCTTCAAAAGAGTTAGGTGAACGCGTTGCCGATCTTACTAACAGCAGTGCTTCATTGCGGGATGCACTCGATTTTCTGATCAGCGGTTACTAGGACTTTTTTGTCAGGCGCAAGGTAAGGTATATTTCGCCCTTCACAGGAGAAACTATGCTGCCAACTCAATCAACCCGATTAAACAAATACATTAGCGAGAGCGGGATCTGCTCACGTCGCGAGGCTGACCGTTACATTGAACAGGGTAACGTGTTTCTTAACGGCAAACGCGCCACCATTGGTGATCAGGTGGTACCTGGCGATGTGGTGAAAGTGAATGGTCAGGTCATCGAACCGCGTGATGCCGAAGACCTGGTGTTTATCGCGTTGAACAAGCCGGTTGGGATTGTCAGCACCACGGAAGATGGCGAGCGGGACAACATTGTTGATTTCGTGAACCACAGCAGCCGTATCTTCCCGATTGGCCGTCTGGATAAGGACTCTCAGGGGTTGATTTTCCTTACCAACCACGGCGATCTGGTCAACAAAATTCTGCGTGCCGGTAACGACCACGAGAAAGAGTACATCGTGACGGTGAACAAGCCGGTGACGGACGAGTTCATTCGCGGGATGGGCGCAGGCGTGCCGATTCTGGGTACCGTGACGAAGAAGTGTAAAGTCAGAAAAGAGGCGCCGTTTGCGTTTCGTATCACGCTGGTGCAGGGCCTGAACCGCCAGATCCGCCGCATGTGCGAGTACTTCGGTTACGAAGTGACGAAGCTGGAACGCACGCGCATCATGAACGTCAGCCTGTCCGGGATCCCGTTGGGCGAGTGGCGTGACTTAACGGACGACGAGCTGATCGAGCTGTTCAAACTTATCGAAAACTCCTCGTCCGAGGCGAAGCCGAAAGCTAAAGCCAAACCGAAAACGCAGGCGATTAAGCGTCCGGTGGTGAAGGCACCGCAGGCGGAAGAGAAAGGGCGGGGCAAGCCGGGCAACGGAAAACGCTTTACCCAGCCGGGGCGCAAAAAGAAAGGGCGCTAATTAGCGCCTTCCACGGGTTGATGTATTGGCGGACCAGGAAAAGGTCGCCTCTGCATCCGGCTTATAAGCCTGCTCTTTTTTCAGCTTGCGGGCTTTTTTCGCCGCAGCCTCACGTTGCGCCATCAGCTTGTCGATGTACTCTTTTTTAACCTGATTGGTTTCGGCGTTCGTCAGCGTGCGGCCATGCGCGATGCGGGCGCGGTCGAGAAGCGTTTTAAGTTCGCGCTGCTCGGCTTCGGTCATGTCTTTCTGGGTCAAACGTGGTGTAGCCATTGCTGAAGCCTCCTGATGGGGAGGCTTCAGTGTAAAGCAAGCCGGGACAATTAACCCTGTTTCACCGCATCTTTTTTCGGTTGGTCATCAATCGGCTTACCGGACCAGTATCCTGCTAACAGCGAACCGGACAGGTTGTGCCAGACAGAGAACAGCGCCCCCGGCAGCGCTGCCAGCGGTGAGAAGTAAATTTTACCCAGCGCCGCCGCCAGGCCGGAGTTCTGCATCCCCACTTCGATCGCCAGCGTGCGGCAGGTGGATTCGTCAAAGCCAAACAGCTTTCCGCCCCAGTAACCGCCCAGCAGACCAATAGTGTTATGCAGCACAACCGCGACGATCACCACAAAGCCCACCGAAGCAATATGCGATGCGGAGCCGGCTACCACGGCGCTGATAATGGCAAGTATGCAGACCATCGAAAACGCGGGCAGATACGGCTCAACCGCTTTCACCACCCGCGGGAAGAGATGGTGGATCACCAGACCCAGCGCAATCGGGATCACCACGATTTGCAGGATGCTGAGCAGCATGCCCATCACGTCCACCTGGATATGCGCGTCGACATACAGGCGGGTTAACAGAGGCGTGGCAATCACGCCCACCAGCGTGGAAACGGACGAGATGGTGACGGAAAGCGCCACGTCGCCTTTCGCCAGATAGATCATGACGTTAGATGCCGTGCCGCTGGCAACGCTCCCCACCAGCACCATCCCGGCGGAAAGGTCGGGCGGCATCTTAAAGGCCATCGCCAGCAGCCAGGCCGCGAGCGGCATCACCAGGTAGTGCAGGAAAATCCCTGCGGCAACCGGCGCCGGGCGAGACAGCACGCGTTTGAAATCGTCAATTTTCAGATGCACGCCCATGCCGAACATAATCAGCATCAGCAGCGTGGTGACCCACGGACCAATGCCCGTGAACGTGGCAGGAGTGTAATACGCGAGTACAGAGAGCAGCAGCGCCCATAACGGGAACAGCCGGGTGATAGCGGAGAGCATAGTGAATTCCTTGCAGTATTGTCGTGTTGTTTTGTTATAAAAAAGCCGGGTCTGTGCCCGGCTTATCGATATTGTTTAACGTGCTAACGAATTTTATTCAAACAAATTCTGATGAAGTTTCTGCACGACCTGCTCGGCCTGATCGGCAGGGACCAGGAAGCAGAGGTTGTAGCTGGATGCACCGTAGCAGATCATGCGGATATTGAACGGGTCGAGCACGCCGAACACCTCTTTACCCACGCCACAGGCGCGCGACAGCTTGTTGCCGATGATGGCCACCAGCGCCAGGTCTTCTTCTACTTCCACACGGCACAACTCGGAAAGCTCAATCAGCAGCGACTGCGTCAGCAGGGTATCACCCGTTGAGGTTGAACCGGTGGTGTCCAGCGTCAGCGCAATACTCACTTCGGAAGTGGTAATCAAATCTACAGAGATATTGTGGCGCGCCAGGATGCCAAACACTTCTGCCAGGAAGCCGCGGGAATGCAGCATATTATGGCTGTGCAGGGTAACCAGCGTCTGCTTACGACGCAGGGCCAGCGCGCGGAACAGCGGCGGGTTCTCGGTTTTCTTGCAGACCAGCGTCCCGCCCGCCTTTGGATCTTTACTTGAGCCAACGAAGACCGGAATGTCGCTGCGCACGGCGGGCAGCAGCGTGGCCGGGTGCAGCACTTTCGCGCCGAAAGTCGCCATTTCAGCCGCTTCTTCAAAGGCGATCACGTCAATACGTTTTGCCGCAGAGACCACGCGCGGGTCGGTGGTGTAGATTCCCGGCACGTCCGTCCAGATATCCACGCGGGTGGCGTGCAGGGCTTCACCCAGCAGGGCGGCGGTGTAGTCGCTACCGCCACGGCCCAGCGTGGTTGTGCGCCCTTTGGCTTCGCTGCCGATAAAGCCCTGGGTGATCACTATGCTTTCATTCAGGCGCGGGGCAAGCTGCTGGTTAGTCAGCTCAGCCAACGCTTCCACGTCCGGCTCGGCGCGGCCAAAGCGGTCGCTGGTGCGCATCACTTTTCGCACGTCGAACCACTGCGCCTGAATATTGCGCTCGCGCATGATCTCAACGAACAGCAGGGTGGACATCAGTTCGCCGTGGCTGACCAGCTCGTCGGTCAGTGCGCTGGAGGTTGCCAGCGACGCGGCTTCGGCCAGAGTGGTGATATTTTCCAGCAGGCGTTCCACTTCCTCACGAATGACGTTCGGGTTTTGCAGACGCTCGAGAATGTCGAACTGAATTTTGCGCAGTGCATCCAGCTTCACGAAACGCTCGGTCGCTTCCAGTCCTTCAGACAGAGAAACCAGCAGGTTCGTCACGCCGGCTGAGGCGGAAAGTACCACCAGGCGGGTATTCGGATCGGCCAGCACCACATCGGCGCTGCGGTTCATGGCATCGTAGTCTGCCACACTGGTGCCGCCAAACTTGGCGACCACAAAACTCGTCATAACAACCTCGTGTCAGGGAATGAATAGAGCGACCTTGGCACAAGAATGAAGCGAGAACAGGTGCAGGCGCAAAATACGGCCCTATAAATAAAATGCGGGGGAGGTCCTGTCAATGCTGGGATTATGCGGATTTTTCATGGGGGGGTACCCCTCAGAAACAGGACTTATAACAGGCCCATATTTTATGCTCCTTTTTACCCCTTTTTGACCAACATTTCGCCACGCCGGAAGGGCGCGACAGCAGCTATACTTTTCGGGTCTTTTCACCTGCGTTTGATGCAGACCAGGGCAATGGCATAAAAACCATCACAATTTTTATTTGCAGGCGCTACAATCGACCGCAGTCACAATTCTCAAATCAGAAGAGTATTGCTATGAAAAACATCAACCCAACGCAGACCGCTGCATGGCAGGCACTACAGAAACATTTTGATGAAATGAAAGACGTCACCATCGCGGATCTGTTCGCGAAAGATGCCGATCGTTTCAGCAAGTTTTCCGCCACCTTCGATGACCTGATGCTGGTGGATTTCTCCAAGAACCGTATCACCGAAGAGACGCTGGCGAAGCTGCAAGATCTGGCGAAAGAGACTGAACTGGCAGATGCCATCAAATCCATGTTCTCCGGTGAGAAGATCAACCGCACCGAAGACCGTGCCGTGCTGCACGTGGCGCTGCGCAACCGTAGCAATACTCCAATTATCGTTGACGGCAAAGATGTGATGCCGGAAGTGAACGCGGTGCTGGAAAAGATGAAAACCTTCTCCGAAGCGATCATCTCAGGTAGCTGGAAAGGCTACACCGGCAAAGCGATCACCGACGTCGTAAACATCGGTATCGGCGGCTCTGACCTCGGCCCGTTCATGGTGACCGAGGCGCTGCGCCCGTACAAAAACCACCTCAACATGCACTTCGTGTCCAACGTCGATGGGACCCACATCGCTGAAGTGCTGAAAAAGGTGAACCCGGAAACCACGCTGTTCCTGGTGGCGTCTAAAACCTTCACCACTCAGGAAACCATGACCAACGCCCACAGCGCGCGCGACTGGTTCCTGAAAACCGCGGGCGACGAAAAGCACGTGGCGAAACACTTTGCGGCGCTGTCCACCAACGGTAAAGCGGTAGGCGAGTTCGGCATTGATACGGCGAACATGTTCGAGTTCTGGGACTGGGTTGGCGGCCGCTACTCTCTGTGGTCTGCAATCGGCCTGTCCATCATTCTGTCCGTCGGCTTCGACAACTTCGTTGAGCTGCTCTCCGGTGCGCACGCGATGGACAAACACTTCTCCACCACCGCGCCTGAGAAAAACCTGCCGGTGCTGCTGGCGCTGATCGGGATCTGGTACAACAACTTCTTCGGCGCTGAAACCGAAGCGATTCTGCCGTACGACCAGTACATGCACCGCTTTGCGGCCTACTTCCAGCAGGGCAACATGGAATCCAACGGCAAGTACGTTGACCGTAACGGCAACGCGGTGGATTACCAGACTGGCCCAATCATCTGGGGCGAGCCGGGCACCAACGGTCAGCACGCGTTCTACCAGCTGATCCACCAGGGCACCAAAATGGTACCGTGCGATTTCATTGCCCCGGCGATTACGCACAACCCACTGTCCGACCACCATCCGAAGCTGCTGTCTAACTTCTTCGCCCAGACCGAAGCGCTGGCGTTCGGTAAATCCCGCGAGGTGGTTGAGCAGGAGTACCGTGATCAGGGTAAAGATCCGGCAACGCTGGAGCACGTGGTGCCGTTTAAAGTGTTCGAAGGCAACCGTCCAACTAACTCCATCCTGCTGCGCGAAATCACGCCGTTCAGCCTGGGGGCGCTGATTGCCCTCTACGAGCACAAAATCTTCACTCAGGGCGCTATTCTGAACATCTTCACCTTTGACCAGTGGGGCGTAGAGCTGGGCAAACAGCTGGCAAACCGCATTCTGCCAGAGCTGGGTGACGATAAAGCGATCGACAGCCACGACAGCTCCACCAATGGTCTGATTAACCGTTATAAAGCCTGGCGTGCGTAATAAATATGTCATGAACAATGCCGGCGATATGCCGGCATTTTTTTATCGGATAATTCCTGATGTCTGTTAGTTATCTCAAATTCTGAATCTGAGTTTAATCCGAAAAAGACAGTAACCCCGTTAATTGCTGAGGTTTATTTTAAGAAAATACGGAGTGATGCTTTAATGTTCTTATATTATAACTTATTGATTTATATTGATTATATATTTACTTGATTCTTTTCTCCTTCCATTTTTAACCATTAGTCTGAAAACCTCATCCCTATTTACCCCCACGGTAAACCCACTGCTTTAGTTGTGTATACTCGAATCCGCCTGAATTTCTTTTCGGGCAAATCTCCATTCATTCATTGAAGGGAAATTGTTATGAAGAAAGTACTGTATGGCATTTTTGCCATATCTGCGCTTGCGGCGACGTCTGTCTATGCAGCTCCGGTCCAGGTCGGGGAAGCAGCAGGGTCGGCAGCGACGTCTGCGTCTGCGGGGAGTTCTACCGCAGCCAGCACCAGCGCCGTAAGTTCAGCCGTGGGTGTCGCGCTGGCGGCAACCGGTGGCGGTGATGGCTCCAATACCGGAACCACGACCACTACGACGACCAGCACCCAGTAATAACGGGTGTTTTAATCATAACCACACTTCGGTGTGGTTATTTCGCCCCTTCGGAGAAGAGTCGTGAAGCGACCTGCAATCATCCTGATTTGCCTGCTGTTGCAGGCGTGCTCAGCTACCACCAAAGGGCTGGGCCACTCACTGTGGGACAGCATGTTCGGCACGCCGGGCGTGCATCTGACCGATGACGAACTTCAGAACATGCCGTATGCCAGCCAGTACATGCAGCTAAACGATGGTCCGCAACTGTTTGTGGTGCTCGCTTTCGATGAAAACGGGCAGCAGAAATGGGTGACGCAGGATCAGGCCACCATCGTGACGCAGCATTCCCGCATCGTGAAAACGTTGCTCGGCGGCGACAACCTGCTTGAGGTGAACAACCTGGCTGAAGATCCGCTCATCAAGCCGAATCAGATTGTCGATGGCGCAAGCTGGACGCGCACGATGGGCTGGACCGAGCACAAACAGGTGCGCTACGCCACGGCCCGATCCACCTTCCGCTGGGACGGTACGGATAGTGTCAAAGTGGGCAGCGACGAAACGCAGGTGCGCGTGCTGGATGAAGAGGTGACAACCGATCAGGCCACCTGGCATAACCGCTTCTGGGTGGACGAAGAGGGGCAAATCCGCCAGTCCTTACATTATCTCGGTGCCGGTTTCTTCCCGGTGAAGACCACCCTGATCAAGGCGGCGAAATCATGAAAATGTTCATCCACATTGCGCTTCTCGCCAGCCTGGCCTCGCCGCTGGCGTGGTCTGCGGGAACGGTACAGGTCTACACCCCGGACAGCGAAAAACCTAAAACCTTAACCAATGCCGGGCATCTGCTCGATCTGGTGGGGCAGCCGAGGCTGGCGAAAAGCTGGTGGACCGGGGCGGTTATCAGCGAGCGTCAGGCGACGATTGTAGCGGAACAAAAACATCAGGCGCTGCTCGCCCGACTGAGCGGGCTGGCACAACAGGAAGATGCCGACGATGCCGCGGCTATTACTAGCCTGCGTCAGCAGCTTCAGGCGGTTAAGGTGACGGGGCGCCAGAAGGTGAATCTCGATCCCGACGAAGTGCGTGTCGCGGAAAACGGCAATCCGTCGCTGGAAGGGGACTATACCCTGTGGCTTCCGGCTCAGCCTTCCACCGTCACCGTGATGGGGCTTCTCAGCAGCCCTGGCAAAAAGCCGTTTACGCCGGGCCGGGACGTGGCGAGCTATCTCGACGAGCAAAGTCTGCTCAGCGGAGCGGATAAAAGCTATGCCTGGGTGGTCTATCCGGACGGGCATACGCAGAAAGCGCCGGTGGCTTACTGGAATAAACGCCATATCGAACCTATGCCGGGCAGCATCATTTTTGTCGGTTTTGCCGACCATTTCTGGACGAAAGCGTATGACGGGCTTAATGCCGATATCCTTCGCTCCCTGATACAGCGGATACCGGAATAATGAAAAAAACCTATCTCTACAGCATGCTTGCACTGTGCGTGAGTGCCGCCTGTCATGCAGAAACGTATCCGGCACCCATCGGCCCGTCGCAGTCCGATTTTGGCGGCGTGGGCTTACTGCAAACCCCAACCGCGCGTATGGCCCGCGAGGGGGAAATCAGCCTTAACTATCGCGATAACGATCAGTACCGTTACTACTCTGCGTCCGTACAGCTGTTCCCCTGGCTGGAGACCACGCTGCGCTACACCGACGTGCGTACAAAACAGTACAGCAGCGTAGACGCTTTCTCCGGCGATCAGACCTACAAAGACAAAGCCTTCGACGTGAAGCTGCGCCTGTGGGAAGAGAGCTACTGGATGCCGCAGGTCTCCGTTGGTGCGAAAGACATTGGCGGGACCGGCCTGTTTGACGCGGAATACATCGTGGCCAGCAAAGCCTGGGGACCGTTTGATTTCTCACTCGGTCTGGGATGGGGCTATCTGGGTACCAGCGGCAACGTCAAAAATCCGTTCTGCTCCTACAGTGATAAATACTGCTACCGTGATAACAGCTACCAGAAAGCGGGCTCCATCAACGGCGACCAGATGTTCCACGGCCCGGCCTCGCTGTTTGGTGGTGTAGAGTATCAAACGCCATGGCAGCCGCTGCGCCTGAAGCTGGAGTACGAAGGTAATAACTACAGCGAAGATTTTGCCGGCAAAATTGAGCAGAAGAGCAAGTTTAACGTCGGCGCTATTTACCGCGTCACCGACTGGGCCGACGTTAACCTCAGCTATGAGCGCGGTAATACCCTGATGTTTGGCTTTACCCTGCGCACTAACTTTAACGACATGCGGCCGCACTATAATGACAACCCGCGGCCAAAATATCAGCCGGAGCCGCAGGATGCGATCATTCAGCACTCCGTGGTAGCGAACCAGCTGACGCTGCTGAAATATAACGCGGGCCTGGCGGATCCGAAGATCCAGACCAAAGGCGATACGCTGTATGTTACCGGCGAGCAGGTGAAATACCGCGACTCCCGCGAAGGGATCGAGCGCGCCAACCGGATCGTCATGAACGATCTGCCGGAGGGGATCCGCACGATCCGCGTGACGGAGAACCGCCTGAATCTGCCGCAGGTCACCACCGAAACCGATGTTGCCAGCCTTAAGCGTCATCTTGAAGGCGAACCGCTCGGGCATGAAACCGAGCTGGTGCAAAAACGCGTTGAGCCGGTGGTGCCGGAAACCACCGAGCAGGGCTGGTATATCGATAAATCGCGCTTCGATTTCCATATCGATCCGGTGCTGAACCAGTCCGTGGGTGGGCCGGAAAACTTCTATATGTATCAGCTGGGCGCGATGGCGACGGCAGATCTGTGGGTGACCGACCACCTGTTGACCACCGGTAGTCTGTTCGGCAACATTGCCAACAACTACGACAAATTTAACTACACCAACCCGCCGAACGATTCAAAACTGCCGCGCGTGCGTACCCGCGTTCGTGAATATGTGCAGAACGATATCTACGTGAATAACCTCCAGGCCAACTACTTCCAGTACTTCGGCAACGGCTTCTACGGCCAGGTTTACGGTGGCTATCTGGAAACCATGTTCGGCGGCGCCGGGGCAGAAGTGCTTTATCGTCCTGTCGACAGCAACTGGGCGTTTGGGGTTGATGCCAACTACGTGAAACAGCGTGACTGGCGCAGCGCGCAGGACATGATGAAGTTCACCGACTACAGCGTCAAAACCGGCCACCTGACCGCCTACTGGACGCCGTCGTTCGCGCAGGACGTGCTGGTGAAAGCCAGCGTCGGCCAGTATCTGGCGGGTGATAAGGGCGGCACGCTGGATATCTCCAAACACTTTGACAGCGGCGTTGTGGTGGGCGGCTATGCCACCATCACCAACGTTTCGCCAGACGAGTACGGGGAAGGGGACTTCACCAAAGGGGTGTACGTGTCGATTCCGCTGGATCTGTTCTCATCAGGCCCAACCCGCAGCCGTGCGGCAGTGGGCTGGACGCCGCTGACGCGCGACGGCGGTCAGCAGCTTGGACGTAAATTCCAGCTGTATGATATGACCAGCGATAAGAACATTAACTTCCGCTGATGCTTCACGCCGGGCGGCACTGCGTTTGCCCGGCCTACGGTTTTTGTAGGCCCGGTAAGCGCAGCGCCACCGGGCGAATGCGCCAAACATAAACAAAAAATATAGATCCCCGTCACATTTTTGCGTTATACAGGAACCTCGCCCTGGAGAATGAGGTGCTGTATGACATCCCTGACTCGTCCGCGCGTTGAGTTTATCTCAACGATACTCCAGACCGTACTGAACCTCGGTCTGCTGAGCCTTGGCCTGATCCTGGTCGTTTTTCTGGGTAAAGAGACGGTGCATCTGGCGGATGTGCTCTTTGCTCCTGAGCAAACCAGCAAATACGCACTGGTGGAAGGCCTGGTGGTCTACTTTCTCTACTTTGAATTTATCGCCCTGATTGTGAAGTACTTTCAGTCCGGCTTTCACTTCCCGCTGCGCTATTTTGTCTACATTGGCATCACCGCCATTGTGCGGCTGATCATCGTCGATCATAAATCCCCGCTCGACGTGCTGATCTACTCGGCGGCGATCCTGCTGCTGGTGATCACCCTCTGGCTGTGCAACTCAAAGCGGCTAAAACGCGAATAAAAAAAGGGCGCTCCGAAGAGCGCCTAACAACAGTCACAAGTTGGTTCAATACAATACGTCTAAAGTTGAGGGTTGCAGTGGCATAACAAATGAAACTTAACCTTTCACACCGCCCGCCGTCAGGCCGTTGACCAGCCAGCGCTGGGCCAGCAGGAACACCACGGTAATCGGGATGGCAGAGAGGACGGCCGCCGCGGCAAAGTCGCCCCACAGGTAGTTTTGCGGGTTGAGATACTGCTGCATACCGACGGCCAGGGTGTAGCTGTTTACATCGCGCAGTAACAGAGAGGCGACCGGTACTTCGGTGATCGCCGCGATAAACGACAGAATAAACACCACCGCCAGAATCGGCACCGACAACGGCAGCAGCACCAGGCGGAACGCCTGCCACGGTGTCGCGCCATCCAGTGCCGCCGCTTCTTCCAGCGAGCCGTCGATGGTTTCGAAATAGCCTTTAATGGTCCACACGTGCAGGGCGATACCGCCGAGATAGGCGAAGATCACGCCGCCGTGAGTGTTCAGGCCGATGAACGGCACGTACTGGCCCAGACGGTCAAACAAGGCATATAACGCCACCAGCGACAGTACGGCCGGGAACATCTGGAAAATCAGCATCCCTTTCAGCAGGGTCGCTTTGCCCGGAAAACGCATACGGGCGAAGGCGTAAGCACAGGTGGTGGAGAGCGTCACGATGCCGATGGCTGTGATGGTTGCCACCTTCACCGAGTTCCACAGCCACAGCAGCACCGGGAACGGCGGCGGCGTGACGCGGCCATCCGCGTGTTCCACGCTGAAGCCCAGCGCGAGCTTCCAGTGCTCCCAGGAGATTTCGTCCGGGATCAGGCTCCCGGTGGCGAAGTTCCCCGAACGCAGGGATATGGCGATAACCATCAGCAGCGGGAACATGATCGCCGCGATGAAAATCAGCAGGCCTAAGTGCGTCGCGAGGAGGCGCAGTTTCTGAGATTTGGGTTGTACCATTGCCATGTTCAGTGCCCTCCTTAGTCAAATTTCATACGTGTGGCTTTCAGGTTCACAATCGCCAGGGCGCCCACCAGCAGGAAGATCAGGGTGGCAATCGCCGCCGCCAGGCCGAAGTCCTGACCGCCGCCGCCCTCGAAGGCGATGCGGTAGGTGTAGCTCACGAGCAGGTCGGTATAGCCTGCCGGCGTGGTGGTGCCGAGACGGTCCGGGCCACCGTTAGTCAACAGCTGAATCAGCACGAAGTTGTTAAAGTTAAAGGCGAAGCTGGCGATCATCAGCGGCGTCAGCGGCTTAATGAGCAGCGGCAGGGTAATTTTGAAGAAGTTCTGGAACGGACCCGCGCCGTCCATCGCCGAGGCTTCGTAAAGGTCGTCCGGGATGGCCTTCAGCAGCCCCATGCACAGGATCATCATGTACGGATAGCCCAGCCAGGTGTTCACGATGATAATCATCGAGCGAGCGGTGGTCGGGTCGCTGAACCAGGCCGGTTTAATGCCGAACAGCGCGCTCAGCATCATGTTGATTTCACCGAAGCTCTGGTTAAACAGCCCTTTGAAAATCAGAATCGAGATGAACGACGGCACGGCGTACGGCAGAATCAGCAGCACGCGGTAAATCGCTTTGCCCTTCAGGGACTCCCACTGCACGAGGCAGGCCAGCACCATGCCCACGGCCACGGTCAGGATCACGGTCAGCACCGAGAAGACCACCGTCCAGACGAAGATGGCGAAGAACGGTTTCTGGATGCCTTCGTCGGTAAACACGCGGGTAAAGTTGTCCCAGCCGATGGTGACGGTATAGCCCGGGCTGAGTTTGTCATCCCCCCAGCTGCCGTCGGCATTCACCGACTGATAGAAACCGATATCGTTGTTCGGGCGGTACTTCACGCCGCTCTGGTTGTTGGTCAGCGTGCCGTCATCCGCCAGGGTATAGAGCGGTTGGGTGCCGGAGAACTGGCGCAGCGAGCTCATGATCACTTTGCTTTCGTCTGGCAGTACGGCGGTGAGCTGGGTCAGTGCCTGGCGATTCTGGGTGATGATACGCAGGTTGGCACGTTCACCTTCCGGCAGGGCCGCAGCCTCTTTTAAGGTCAGCTTCTGCTCACCGCCAAATTTGAACGCGTCGGAAAGATAGGTTTTGCCGCTCTCACCGTCAGTGAGCGCTAACTTCCACTCATCACCCGCAGGATACAGGCCGAAGTTAAAGGTTTTACCCGCCTGATAAGAACGGTCCAGAAGCACCTGGGTGGCACGCTCCTGCGCGAGCTGGTTGGTGCTGCTGTAGTTGGTAAAGGCAATCGCGATGGTGCAGATCAGCGGAAAGAGGACAAACAGCCCCATCCCGGCAACGCCCGGGTAAACATAGCGCCAGGCATACGCTTTACGGTTGGCGAAAATATACAGGCCAACCGAGCTTAAAATCAGCGTCATGATGGCGAATAGGTATTCCCCTTGCACGTACATTAAAACAACAAGGTAACCCACCAGCAGACACAGCAGACCTATCACTGACCACTTCAGTGCGTCGCTTTGCCACCAGTGTTTCTTTTTAATGACATCCATGGGGTTCTTCCTCTACAACGGTGGAAACTTATCGTCAGGTGGCGCTGCGCTTACCTGACCTACGGATCGTGCCGTAGTCGTAGGGCGGGTAAGCGCATGCGCCACCCGCCGTTTTTCAGACTTACTTAGTAATACGACCCTGAGCATCTTTCAGCGCGGCATCGACAGTCTGGCGACCGCTTGCAGCGTTGATGACGGCGGTACGGGTGGCGTACCAGAATGCAGCCATCTGAGGGATGTTCGGCATGATTTCGCCTTTCTGGGCGTTATCCATGGTGGCCGCAATACGTGGATCTTTCGCCAGCTGATCCTGGAAGGATTTCAGCGCAACGGCGCCCAGCGGTTTGTCCTTGTTCACTTCATCCAGACCCTGATCGGTCAGCAGGTAGTTTTCGAGGAACTCTTTCGCCAGCTCTTTGTTCGGGCTGGCGGCGTTGATGCCTGCGCTCAGCACGCCCACGAACGGTTTAGACGGTTTGCCGTTGAAGGTTGGCAGCAGGGTCACGCCGTAGTTGATTTTGCTCTTGTCGATGTTGGTCCAGGCCCACGGACCGTTGATGGTCATCGCGGTTTCGCCTTTGTTGAACGCCGCTTCCGCGATGGAGTAGTCAGTATCCGCGTTCATGTGTTTGTTCTTAATCAGGTCAACCAGGAAGGTCAGACCTTTTTTCGCGCCCGCACTGTCCACGCCCACGTCTTTCACGTCATATTTGCCGTTTTCAAACTTGAACGCGTAGCCGCCGTCGGCAGCAATCAGCGGCCAGGTGAAGTACGGTTCTTGCAGGTTGAACATCAGAGCGGATTTACCCTTCGCCTTCAGCTCTTTATCCAGAGCAGGGATCTCTTCCCAGGTTTTCGGTGGGTTTGGCACCAGGTCTTTGTTGTAAATCAGTGACAGGGCTTCAACCGCTATTGGGTAAGCGATCAGCTTGCCGTTATAGCGAACGGCGTCCCAGGTGAACGGGAACAGTTTGTCCTGGAAGGCTTTGTCTGGCGTAACTTCTGCCAGCAGGCCAGACTGCGCGTAGCCCCCGAAACGGTCATGCGCCCAGAAGATAATGTCCGGACCATCGCCCGTTGCCGCAACCTGCGGGAACTTCTCTTCCAGTTTGTCCGGGTGCTCTACGGTGACTTTGATACCGGTGTCTTTCTCGAATTTTTTGCCCACTTCGGCCAGACCGTTATAGCCCTTGTCGCCGTTAATCCAGATAACCAGCTTACCTTCTTCAATTTTGGCGAGAGCCGGTGCGGAAATCATCATTGCTGCGAGGGCGGACAATGCGAAAACGCGTGCGCCAGTCTTGATCTTCATATCTGCCATCCTTTATTGGTGATGTGCTCGTGGATACATAAGGTGGTTCAACGTGACTCAGTCTCCTTATTTGACATCCTCTTTCCATCCTCCCAGTCCCTACGCCCCACCCCCTGTTTGTGTGATCCCTGTAACATAAATTTAAGTTATGAGTGCTGGCGCACATAAAAACCCACTGAATTTTGCAGGCCGCTTCACGATTTTCGCCTCGGCCCCTCAGCTGCGGTCGCAGAGCCTGCTCTCTCATCCTCCCGCCTCCTCCCCCATAAAAAAGCTGGGGGGTGGAGGATTCACGAAAGTAATGGAACACGCATAGTGAACTTATCTTGAATGTTTCTGTCGGTGACAGGTTGTAACGAAGGGAGAAGGGCATGGCGAGCGTACAGCTGCGTAATGTAACGAAAGCCTGGGGCGACGTAGTGGTGTCAAAAGACATCAATCTGGACATCCACGAAGGTGAATTTGTGGTGTTCGTGGGTCCATCAGGCTGTGGTAAATCGACTCTGCTGCGTATGATTGCCGGTCTTGAAACCATCACCAGTGGCGATTTATTTATTGGTGATACCCGAATGAACGACATCCCGCCAGCTGAACGCGGCGTGGGCATGGTGTTCCAGTCTTATGCGCTTTATCCGCATCTTTCCGTTGCCGAGAACATGTCCTTTGGCCTGAAGCTGGCCGGCGCGAAAAAAGAGACCATTAACCAGCGCGTCACCCAGGTGGCGGAAGTGCTTCAGCTGGCACATCTGCTGGAGCGTAAACCGAAGGCGCTCTCCGGTGGTCAGCGTCAGCGTGTGGCGATCGGCCGTACGCTGGTGGCCGAGCCGCGCGTGTTCCTGCTCGATGAACCTCTCTCTAACCTGGATGCCGCCCTGCGCGTCCAGATGCGTATCGAAATCTCCCGTCTGCACAAACGCCTTGGACGCACGATGATTTACGTCACTCACGATCAGGTCGAAGCGATGACGCTGGCCGACAAAATCGTGGTGCTGGATGCCGGTCGCGTGGCGCAGGTGGGCAAACCGCTGGAGCTGTATCACTACCCGGCAGACCGCTTTGTTGCGGGCTTTATTGGCTCGCCAAAGATGAACTTCCTGCCCGTAAAAGTGACCGCGACGGCAATCGAACAGGTACAGGTGGAGCTGCCAAACCGTCAGCAAGTCTGGCTGCCGGTCGACAGCGCCAACGTACAGGTGGGGGCCAATATGTCCCTCGGTATCCGCCCTGAGCATTTACTGCCGAGCCACATCGCTGATGTGACGCTGGAAGGTGAAGTTCAGGTCGTCGAACAGCTTGGTCACGAAACACAGATTCATATCCAGATCCCCGCCATCCGTCAGAACCTGGTCTACCGCCAGAATGACGTGGTGTTGGTAGAAGAGGGTGCCACATTCGCTATCGGTTTGCCGCCAGAGCGTTGCCATCTGTTCCGTGAGGATGGCACTGCATGTCGTCGGTTGCACAAAGAGCCAGGCGTTTAAGCATTCCAATTACAAAGAAAAGCAATGATCTCAGGAGATAGAATAATGATTACTCTGCGCAAACTTCCTTTGGCAGTTGCCGTCGCAGCGGGCGTAATGTCTGCTCAGGCACTGGCAGTGGATTTCCATGGTTATGCTCGTTCTGGTATCGGCTGGACGGGTAGTGGCGGTGAACAACAATGTTTCCAGGCAACAGGCGCACAAAGTAAATACCGTCTCGGTAACGAATGTGAAACCTACGCTGAACTGAAACTGGGCCAGGAAGTGTGGAAAGAAGGCGACAAGAGCTTCTATTTCGACACCAACGTAGCGTACTCCGTGGCACAGCAGAATGACTGGGAAGGTACCGATCCGGCGTTCCGTGAAGCTAACGTGCAGGGTAAAAACCTGATTGAATGGCTGCCAGGCTCCACCATCTGGGCCGGTAAGCGCTTTTATCAGCGTCATGACGTACACATGATCGACTTCTACTACTGGGATATCTCTGGTCCTGGTGCTGGTATTGAAAACATTGATCTGGGCTTCGGTAAACTGTCTCTGGCTGCGACCCGTTCCCAGGAAGCTGGCGGTTCAACCTCCTTCAGCAGCAACCATATTTACGATCAAACCAAAGATACCGCAAACGACGTGTTTGACGTGCGTCTGGCCGGTCTGGAAACTAACCCGGACGGCGTGCTGGAACTGGGTGTTGATTACGGTCGTGCGAACACCACTGATGACTATCAGTTAGCGAACGGCGCATCTAAAGATGGCTGGATGTTCACCGCTGAGCATACTCAGAGCATGCTGAAAGGCTACAACAAGTTTGTGCTGCAATACGGCACAGATGCGATGACCACGCAAGGTAAAGGTATTCCTCAGGGGTCCTTCAGCGATGCCTTCGACAATAATATCAACAACAACGGCAGCCTGTGGCGCGTGCTGGATCACGGTGCAATCTCTCTGGCCGAGAAGTGGGACCTGATGTATGTGGGTATGTACCAGAACGTCGATCTGGATAACAACTTGGGTACTGAATGGTACACCGTGGGCGTGCGCCCGATGTACAAATGGACGCCGATCATGAGCACCCTGCTGGAAGTGGGCTACGACAACGTCAAATCTCAGCAAACCGGCGATCGCAACAGTCAGTACAAAATTACCCTGGCGCAACAGTGGCAGGCTGGCGACAGCATCTGGTCTCGTCCGGCTATCCGTCTCTTCGCTACTTACGCGAAGTGGGATGAAAAATGGGGTTACGCGAAAAACGGTAACGGTGATGTCACCCGCTACGCAATCTCTGACTCCACCGGCAACGGCCAGTTCTCTAACAGCCGCGGCGATGACGACGAGTTCTCCTTCGGTGCCCAGATGGAAATCTGGTGGTAATCGCATCCTGATCTGACGATGTAACCTGGGGGGCGAAAGCCCCTCAATTCCTGAGGTACTGCGCGCTATTGCCTGGCCACCGCAGTGCTTACGCTTTCTGAGGTGATAACAATGAAAATGAAGAAAAATCTCGTCGCGCTGTGCCTGTCAGCGGGTCTGCTGGCCTGTGTGCCTGGCGTTACGCTCGCTGACGTCAATTATGTCCCGCAGAATACCAGCGCAGCGCCTGCCATTCCGACAGCTGCTCTACAGCAATTAACCTGGACGCCGGTGGATCAATCCAAAACGCAGAGCACACAGCTTGCGACGGGTGGCCAACAGCTCAATGTGGCTGGCATTACCGGGCCGGTAGCCGCCTATAGCGTACCGGCTAATATCGGTGAGCTAACGTTGACTTTATCCAGTGAAGTTAACAAACAGACCAGCGTTTTTGCGCCGAACGTTCTGATCCTCGATCAGAACATGACGCCATCCGCCTATTTTCCCAGCAGCTATTTCACCTATCAGGAGCCGGGTGTAATGAGCGCGGACCGCCTGGAAGGGGTAATGCGTCTGACCCCCGCGCTCGGGCAGCAAAAGCTCTACGTACTGGTCTTCACCACTGAAAAAGATTTGCAGCAAACCACCACTCTGCTCGATCCGGCAAAAGCCTATGCCAAAGGGGTCGGTAACGCCATTCCCGATATTCCCGATCCGATTGCGCGCCATACCACCGACGGCCTGCTAAAGCTTAAGGTGAAAACCAACAGCAGTTCCAGCGTACTCGTAGGCCCGCTGTTTGGCTCATCTGGCCCGGGGCCGGTAACGGTGGGTAATACTGCCGCGCCTGTGTATGCCGCGCCAGCCGCAACACCGGCCGCGGCTCCGGCCCCGGCGAAAAAAGCCGAGCCGGTGCTTAACGATACTGAAACGTACTTTAACAACGCCATCAAGCAGGCGGTTAAAAACGGCGATGTCGATAAAGCGCTGAAACTGCTTGATGAAGCCGAGCGTTTAGGTTCAACCACTGCCCGTTCCACCTTTATCAGCAGTGTAAAAGGCAAGGGGTAACCGTCTCCCCACAGTGCTGATTTTGTTAGTCGTTTGGTGCGCCTTCACGGGCGCACTTTTTTTGGCTAAGTTGCACCATTGTTGCGATAGTGATCGTTAAATTCTGTTTGTCCGTCCTCATTTTGCCAATCTGCGATACAATGCTTTTACGTTATGTATCGGAGAGTCTGGCATGTCACACCCCGCGCTCACGCAGCTGCGTGCGCTACGCTATTTCGACCACATCCCTGCGCTTGACCCGGAACAGCTGGACTGGCTGCTGCTGGAAGATTCCATGACAAAACGTTTTGAGCAACAGGGTAAAACGGTCACGGTGACGATGATTCAGGAAGGGTTTGTCTCGCCTGCGGAGATTGCCAGCGAGCTGCCGCTGCTGCCGCAGGAAGAACGCTACTGGCTGCGTGAAATTTTACTCTGTGCGGATGGCGAGCCGTGGCTTGCCGGGCGGACGGTGGTTCCTGAGTCTACACTTTCCGGGCCGGAGCTGGCATTGCAACGCCTCGGCAAAACGCCCCTGGGGCGCTATCTGTTCACCTCGTCTGAACTGACCCGTGATTTTATTGAAATTGGTTGCGATGCCGATTTGTGGGGGCGCCGTTCCCGCCTTCGTTTGAGTGGCAAGCCGTTAATACTGACGGAACTCTTTTTGCCTGCATCGCCGTTGTATTAAGAGGGAGAAAAAATGGAGTGGAGTCTGACGCAGAATAAGCTGCTGGCCTATCACCGCCTGATGCGTACTGATAAACCCATTGGCGCGCTGCTGCTGCTGTGGCCGACCTTATGGGCGCTGTGGGTTGCCACGCCGGGTGTGCCGCCGCTGTGGATCCTGGCGGTGTTTGTGGCGGGCGTCTGGCTGATGCGCGCTGCGGGTTGTGTGGTCAACGACTATGCTGACCGGAAATTTGATGGACATGTTAAGCGCACCGCGAATCGTCCTCTGCCGAGCGGTCAGGTGACCGGGAAAGAGGCGCGCATTCTGTTTGTGGTGCTGGTGCTTCTCTCTTTCATGCTGGTGTTAACCCTTAACACCATGACCATTCTACTGTCCGTTGCGGCTCTGGCGCTGGCCTGGGTTTACCCGTTCATGAAGCGATACACCCATCTGCCGCAGGTGGTATTGGGTGCGGCATTTGGCTGGTCGATTCCCATGGCGTTTGCCGCGGTCAGCGAGTCCGTTCCGCTCAGCTGCTGGCTGATGTTCCTGGCGAATATTCTCTGGGCCGTTGCGTACGATACCCAATACGCGATGGTCGATCGCGATGACGATCTCAAGATTGGCATCAAATCGACGGCGATCCTGTTTGGTCGTCACGACAAGCTGATCATCGGCATATTACAGGTGGCGGTGCTGGCGCTGATGGTGGCGATTGGTCGCCTGAACGGGCTGAACTGGGAGTTTTACTGGTCCGTACTGGTGGCGGGGCTGCTGTTTGCGTATCAGCAGAAGCTGATCGCGAAGCGCGAGCGTGAAGCCTGCTTTAAAGCGTTTCTGAATAATAACTACGTCGGGCTGGTGCTGTTTCTGGGCCTGGCGATGAGTTACTGGTCATAAAAAAGCCGGGTGGCGGCTTCGCCTTACCCGGCCTACGATTTAGCGGAACATGTAGGCCGGGTAAGCGTTAGCGTCACCCGGCTTTAGCATCATTCGCCCTGCGTCGAACTCTCAATCGTTAAACGCACATCCGCGGTAATCAGCTCTGCCAGCATCTGGTAAACCTTCATCGTCTCTTCCGGCTCGGCATCGCCCGTATCGCTAATGTACCCTTCGTCGCGCAGCGTCAGCACCAGGGAGCTGAATACCGCTTTGTCGAAGAATTCCGGGGCGTTAATGCCATGCAGAACGGAGAGGCGCTGGGCCAGCGTCCGGCTCTCTTTTTCCAGCGTACCGCGGTTGATGGACGGATTTGCACTCAGCAACCAGAAGGTAATGGCGTAGCGCTGCAACGTCTCACGCGCACCGGAAGCCAGGAGCTGCAAGGTACGTGAACGTGACGGATTGATATGCAGTTCATCATCACTGATGGTAATCAGCCCCTGACGATGCATCTCTGCCGTCATTTTATCGAGCTCTGCCGCCAGTTCATCCTTACTCCAGCGCAGGAACAGCTCCGCTTTCAGCATCGGGTAGATGGCCTGAATATGGCGCAGCAGCTCCTGACGCGAAATACGGCGGTGCTGGGTAATAATGGCCGCCATCAGCGACGGCAGCATCAGCATGTGCGTGATGTTATTACGGTAGTAGGTCATCAGCACGGCCTGCTCGCGCGGCAGAATGATGATGTCACCAATCGTATCTTTCTCGACTTCGAACTTGTTCATCTGCAACGCGTGATCGATCAGCTCGCTGGCGGTGGCAGACGGCACGGTCGAATCCACGGAATACGGCACGTTGCGCATGATATCCAGGTAGCAGTCAATCTGCTCGGTCAGCTGTTCGCGGGTCAGTGAACGCTGGCGAGAGGCCAGAAGCGCAGTACAACACAGGTTCATGGCGTTTGCCGCACCAGCATTGTTGATGCGTACCATCAGCTCGGATGCAATGCCGTTGACCGTTGGCGTCAGCCAGGCCGGACGTACCGCTTCGATAGGATCGATAGACTCGCGCCACTCCGGAACATGATGGTTCAGATATGTCATCAGCGGCAGGGGCTCGCCAAAGTTCACGTATCCCTGGCCGAGGTTGCGCAATTTACTCAGCCCACGCAGCATCTGCGGCAGACTCTCTTTCTCTTTAGTCGCACCGCGCAGCTCTTTCGCGTAGGTGCCCACTTCCATCACGTGTTCATAACCGATGTAAATCGGCACCAGCGTGATAGGACGGGTACCGCCACGCAGCATGGCCTGAATGGTCATCGACAGCGTGCCGGTCTTTGGATCGAGCAGACGACCGGTACGCGAGCGACCGCCTTCAACAAAGTACTCCACAGAATAACCGCGGCTGAACAGCTCGCCCAGATACTCCCTGAAGACGGTGGAGTAAAGCTTGTTACCTTTAAAGGTACGACGAATGAAGAACGCACCCAGACGGCGGAAAATCGGGCCTGCTGGCCAGAAGTTCAGGTTGATACCGGCAGCAATATGCGGTGGCACCAACCCCTGGTGATAGAGCACGTAAGAGAGCAACAAGTAGTCCATGTGGCTGCGGTGGCAGGGCACATAGACAATCTCGTGGCCGTCGTGCGCTAACTGACGCACGCGTTCGGCGTTGTGGACGTTAATCCCCTGATAGAGGCGGTTCCACGTGAAGCCGAGGATACGGTCAGAGAGGCGAATCATCTCGTAGGAGAAGTTCGCGGCGATCTCTTCCATCAGCGCGATTGCGTTCTGCTGCGCTTTCTCGTGCGAAATTTTCTTGCTGCGCGCTTCGTCTTCTACGGCACGGGCAATCGCTTTGGAAGCCAGCAGCTTGTTGAACAGATCCTGACGTGCCGGGAGACGTGGTCCAACGGCCGCCAGACGCTGACGTGCAAAGTGCATACGCGCAACGCGCGCCAGCTTTTGCGCAATGATTTTGTCAGTGCCGTGTTCATCCGCCATGCGGCGCAGTGAAACGGAAGGTGAGAAGCGGACAAAACTGTCGCGTCCCAGCCAGGAGACGGCGAAAAACTTCTGAATGCCGTTGAGCATACGCAGCGGCGGGTTCTCTTCCCCTTTTTCGCGCCCCGGACGACGGCCAAACATCACCGACACCGGCACCATCTGCACGTCCAGATCGGGGTTGCTGCGGTGCAGATCGAGGTAATCATGGAACAGCTTAATGGACTCTTCTTTCGGCGTGTAATAGGTGAACACGCGCGGCCCGCCATGGATGAACACGTAGCGTGGCAGCAGCGTACCGTCGACTTCCAGCGGTTCAAGTGGGTCAGGTAAATCGTGCGCCAGACATTGAGCGCGAAGCGTCAGCAGGTCTGCCTTCGAGTTATAAGGCAAAACGTACATAATAGGGCGCGACGTATCGAGCCCTAATTCCAGCGCAGGTTCTGCTGGGATAGACTTACTTTTTACCAGGACGCTTAATGGTAAATTAAGTAATTTGTAGTAAATTCGTGGCCAGCCGGACATAAACGATGTAAAGCCTCTGGTTAATAATGCAATTGCGGCGCAAGGATAACAGAAAGCGCGCAAAATTTCTGTTGTTACCCGTCATACTTCAGGTTGCAGCAAAACGCGCTGCGGCTTTAGTTACAGACGCTATTTATCATAAAAGGTTCTTTTAATGGCCAATAATACCACTGGGTTAACTCGAATCATTAAAGCTGCCGGTTATTCATGGAAAGGTTTCCGCGCTGCATGGGTTAATGAAGCCGCTTTCCGCCAGGAGGCGGTTGCTGCAATCGTTGCCGTTGTCATCGCCTGCTTCCTTGATGTTGATGCTATCACCCGCGTACTGCTCATCGGATCTGTCTTTCTGGTGATGATAGTGGAAATTCTTAATAGCGCTATTGAGGCCGTTGTTGACCGAATCGGGTCGGAATTCCATGAATTGTCTGGCCGGGCGAAAGACATGGGTTCCGCTGCCGTACTGCTGGCGATTATCACTGCGGCGATCACCTGGGTCACGCTGCTTTGGTCGCATTTCCGATGAGCCTCGAGGAATAATTAAGTCCCTGGTTTTTTGTGCAGTTTTTGGTTCCAAAATCGCCTTTGACTGTATATACTCACAGCATAACTGTATATACACCCAGGGGGCGGTATGAAAGCGTTAACGACCAGGCAGCAAGAGGTGTTTGATCTCATTCGGGATCATATCGGCCAGACGGGTATGCCACCCACGCGTGCAGAAATTGCGCAGCGTCTGGGCTTCCGTTCTCCTAATGCTGCCGAAGAGCACCTTAAAGCGCTGGCGCGTAAGGGCGTGATTGAGATTGTTTCCGGCGCCTCACGCGGTATTCGTCTGCTGGTGGAAGAAGAGAGCGGTATTCCGCTGGTGGGTCGCGTAGCGGCAGGTGAACCTCTGCTGGCGCAGCAGCACATCGAAGGGCACTATCAGGTTGATCCAGGCATGTTCAAGCCGAGCGCCGATTTCCTGCTGCGCGTTAGCGGAATGTCCATGAAAGATATCGGTATTCTGGATGGCGATCTGCTGGCGGTACACAAAACGCAGGACGTGCGTAACGGGCAAGTCGTGGTGGCGCGCATTGATGATGAAGTGACGGTTAAGCGCCTGAAGAAACAAGGCAATACCGTGCAGCTTCTGCCTGAAAACAATGAATTCTCCCCGATTGTGGTGGATCTCCGCGAGCAGAGCTTCTCTGTTGAAGGACTGGCGGTCGGCGTTATCCGCAACGGTGAATGGCTGTAATCTCTTCCTGACAGGCTGTAGTTCCTCTACAGCCTGGCCTGTTTTCTGATTCCGGTAATTTCCATGGCATTGCTAACTTCTGCCGATAATGCGTTGTGGCGTCTTGCGCTACCGATGATTTTTTCCAATATTACCGTTCCTCTGCTGGGGCTGGTGGATACGGCGGTTATCGGGCATCTCGATTCGCCGATTTATCTCGGCGGCGTCGCGATCGGCGCAACGGCGACCAGCTTCCTCTTTATGCTGCTGCTTTTTCTGCGCATGAGTACGACAGGCCTGACTGCTCAGGCGTATGGTGCAAAAGATCCCCTGCGTCTGGCGCGTGCGCTGGTTCAGCCGCTCATTCTGGCATTCGGTGCCGGCGCGTTAATCGTTCTGTTGCGTACGCCGCTGATTGATCTTGCGCTCCATATTGTAGGCGGCAGCGATGCCGTACTGGAACAGGCCCGGCGGTTCCTCGAAATTCGCTGGCTCAGCGCGCCCGCTTCACTGGCAAACCTGGTCCTGCTGGGCTGGCTGCTGGGCGTGCAGTACGCCCGCGCGCCGGTGATCCTGCTGGTGGTGGGCAACCTGCTTAACATTGTGCTCGATCTGTGGCTGGTGATGGGGCTGCACATGAACGTCCGGGGCGCGGCGCTGGCCACGGCAATTGCCGAGTACGGTACGCTGCTGATCGGTTTGGGGATGGTCTGGCGCGTGCTGGCGATGCGCGGTATCACCCTGGATCTGCTGAAATCGGCCTGGCGCGGCAACATTCGTAAGCTGCTGGCGCTTAATCGCGACATCATGCTCCGTTCTCTCCTGCTGCAACTCTGCTTTGGCGCCTTAACCATTTTTGGTGCGCGTCTTGGGCCTGAGATCGTTGCCGTCAACGCAGTGCTCATGACGTTACTGACCTTTACCGCTTACGCGCTGGATGGTTTTGCTTACGCCGTCGAGGCGCATTCAGGGCAGGCCTATGGCGCGCGTGAAAGCGGCCAGTTACGTGAAGTCTGGCGTGCTGCCTGTCGTCAGGCGGGTCTGGTGGCGCTGGCCTTTGCTCTGGTATACGCCTGTTTTGGTGGGCATATTGTCGCACTACTCACCTCGTTGCCCGCGCTACGTGAGCTGGCCGATCGCTACATCCTCTGGCAGGTAGTATTACCGGTGGTGGGTGTGTGGTGCTATTTGCTGGACGGCATGTTTATTGGTGCGACGCGAGGGGCGGAGATGCGCAACAGCATGGCCGTCGCGGCGGCGGGGTTTGGCCTGACGCTGCTGACCCTGCCGTATCTCGGCAATCATGGTCTGTGGCTGGCGCTGGCGGTGTTTCTCTCACTGCGTGGCCTTTCGTTGGCCGTTATCTGGCATCGTCACTGGCGAAACAATACCTGGTTTCCAGCCCCGCACGATATATCGTAACGGTTAAAGATTCCGAATATAAAAACAACTACCGAATCCTTAACTACAATAATAATCACGTCCAGCAGAAAAGAACGTAGCGGGCGATACTCATAGACGCTTAACACGAGGACACGATTATGAATAAAGACGAAATCGGCGGCAACTGGAAGCAATTCAAAGGTAAAGCGAAAGAACAGTGGGGTAAGCTGACAGATGACGATATGACCGTCATTGAAGGTAAGCGCGATCAGCTGGTAGGTAAAATCCAGGAGCGCTACGGTTACGAAAAAGATCAGGCGGAAAACGAAGTCAAAGACTGGGAAACCCGTAACGACTACCGCTGGTAACCGGTACTATCCCCAAGGGCGGCCCTGAGCCGCCTTTTTCTTTGGCTTTAACGCGGCTTTTTCTTCACCAGGATAGAGTGATCGTGCTGACAGTCATCCTGATGACGGCATGACTCCACCTCCACGCAGGCAGAACATAAGCCGTGGGCTTCAATCACGTTATGGCGCAGCGCAAAGCCCATTCTGGCTGCCAGCGTATGCATAATATCTTCCACACCTTCCGCACACTCTTCCTTCACCACACCACAGCGATCGCAGATAAACATGGCGGACGTGTGAGTTGGCTGGTCAAAAAGATGGCACAGCACATAGCTGTTTGTTGATTCCACTTTATGCACAAACCCTTGCTCCAGCAGAAAATCCAGCGCCCGATAAACGGTCGGCGGTTTTGCCTGCGGCTCGCTTTCACGCAGCAGATCGAGCAGATCGTAGGCGCTGATGGCACCCTGCTGCAGGCTCATCAGACGTAATACTTCAAGGCGCTGCGGAGTCAGGCGCACATTGCGTTGCGCACACAGCTTTTCGGCCTGCGCTAACAGCTCTTTTGTGGACTTATCCATGTAGCACCCCGGATGTTATAGGACGGAAAACCTTCACTTTATCATGTTCTGCTAAAAACACCGAGATCCGCCAGTCTGTGCTATACCTGACCCATCGAAAACCGGGAGAACCAGAATGAAAAGACCTGACTGCATTCGACACTGGCGCGACGTGGAAGGCGCGGATGACTCGACCTACCCCGACAGCGATGAGCTGTTTTCCATTGGTGCTCCGCTGGCTCGCAAGCTTGGGCTCGGGCGTATTGGCATCCATCATGAGCGCCTGCCGCCTGGGCGCAGAACGTCCTATCCGCATGCGGAGAGCGACGAAGAAGAGTTTGTTTACGTGCTCGAAGGCTACCCTGAAGCCTGGATTAACGGCCACTTGTGGAAACTGGAGCCTGGCGACAGCGTAGGCTTTCCCGCCGGAACCGGCATCTGTCATACCTTTATCAACAACACGGACGATGAGGTTCGGCTCCTGGTCGTTGGCGAGGCCAACAAGAAGCACAACCGCATTTACTACCCGCTCAACCCCGTGTATGCCGCCACGCGGGAAGATCGCTGGGTAGATCATCCCCCGCAGTTTTTTGGGCCGCATGATGGAAAACCTGGGAAAAAATAATTTCCTCTTCTATAAATATTGAGGGCCGTCACAAAATATAACAGGCCGTAAGGGAGTTTTACTTAGGGAAAGAAATAGCGGGTCTTTTACTACTTATTCACAGCAATAGTTCGTTCCTGTTTGGGTGATAACAGACAGGGGTTATTTCATAACAGACTATAACGGGCATACTGTGAAAAAAAATTTTAAATTTTCGGTGGTTAGCATTGCTGTCTCCTTGTTTATGGCAAATCAGGCGGGAGCAGCCAATACCTGGACAGAATCACGCAGCGACGCAATGGGTGGCACCGGCGTTGCGGCTGGGAACTATGGCAGTGCAGTGTTGATAAACCCGGCGCTGCTGGCAAAGGCAAGGCCGGACGACGATGTCACGGTTATTCTGCCGTCCATTGGCGCTCAAATTTCGGATAAGGACAATCTGCGCGATAAGATTGATGATATCAGCGACGACGTCAGCAAATATCGCAGCACGCTGGATAATATCAATTTCGTCGATCTCTTCATTCCCACGAGTCCGGCCTCCCGGAACGTCTCAGCCGCCGCTGGCGATCTTGGTAATCAACTGGATTCTCTGAAAGGAAAAACAGCCAGCGGTAAAGCGGGTGCCGGGATTGCTGTCAGTATTCCTAATGACGTGTTATCCGTAGCATTCGTTGCAAAAGCGAATGCGCGTGCACGCGTGAGTTCCTATATCGATCAGGGCGATATTGACACATTGCGCGGTATTGAGGCCGTTCCAGCCACCGCGTTAGCGGTAACTCCGAATGATTTGAAGTCAAAAGGTTTTGGTCGCGCGGCGATCGTTTCGGACTATGGTGTGGCGGTGGCGCGTCAGTTTGACATTAGCGGCGTACCGGTCTCCGTAGGTATCACGCCAAAGCTGCAAAAAACCTGGCTCTATAACTATACGGTTTCCATCTACAACTTCGACAGCGGCGATATCAATAGTAGTCGCTATCGTAATGATGATACTGGTTTTAACGTTGATGCCGGTCTTGCTGCTGACTTCGGCGATAACTGGACCGTTGGTTTAACCGGACAAAATCTCTTTTCCCGGGATATCGACACGAAGAAAGTGGATGGCGTGCGTGATACTTATCAAATCAGTCCTGTAGTGACCGCCGGTGCTGCCTGGCACAACGACCTGGTGACGCTGACCGCCGATGGCGATCTGACCGAAACCAAAGGCTTCAAGAGCGAAGATACGTCGCAGTACGTGGGTGTCGGTGCCGAGTTGACGCCGCTGAGCTGGCTGGCGGTGCGTGCGGGTTATCGTGCCGACGTGAAGGGTAACGACAGCAATGTCTTTACCGGCGGTGTCGGTTTCGCGCCGTTTAGCACCGTGCATGTTGACCTGATGGGCCTGTACGGTGAAGACGAAACCTGGGGCGCAGGGGCTCAGCTGAGCATGACGTTCTAAAGTCCACCGGAGGCGCTGCGCCTCCGGCTTTTCTTTGTGCTATAGTAGCGCCCCTTTTCCACCAGATGCTTAAAACTTCGCCATGTCGTCAGAATCACAGACCGCTTTCCCTGCACACCGTTTTTCCATTGCGCCGATGCTCGACTGGACGGACAGACACTGCCGCTATTTCCTGCGCCAGCTCTCCCGCCATACGCTGCTGTACACCGAAATGGTGACCACAGGCGCAATCATTCACGGCAAGGGCGACTATCTGGCCTATAGCGAAGAAGAGCATCCGGTTGCCCTGCAGCTGGGCGGCAGCGATCCGGCCGCCCTGGCGCAGTGCGCGAAGCTGGCTGAAGCGCGCGGCTACGACGAGATCAACCTCAACGTTGGCTGCCCGTCCGATCGCGTGCAAAACGGCATGTTCGGCGCCTGCCTGATGGGGAACGCGCAGCTGGTGGCGGACTGTATCAAGGCGATGCGCGACGTCGTTTCCATTCCGGTGACGGTCAAAACCCGCATCGGCATTGACGACCAGGACAGCTACGAATTCCTGTGCGATTTCATCAATACGGTCTCCGGCAAGGGCGAATGCGAGATGTTTATCATCCACGCGCGAAAAGCCTGGCTCTCCGGCCTGAGTCCGAAAGAGAACCGTGAGATCCCGCCGCTGGACTACCCGCGCGTGTATCAGCTGAAGCGTGACTTCCCGCACCTGACCATGTCCATTAACGGCGGCATCAAGTCGCTGGAAGAGGCCAAAGCGCATCTTGAACATATGGATGGGGTGATGGTCGGGCGCGAGGCGTATCAGAACCCGGGCATTCTGGCGACGGTCGATCGCGAAATCTTTGGCATCGAAGGTGCAGACACCGATCCGGTTGGCGTCGTGCGTGCGATGTATCCTTACATTGAGCGCGAGCTGAGCAACGGTACGTATCTCGGCCATATCACTCGCCATATGCTTGGGCTGTTCCAGGGCATTCCGGGCGCGCGTCAGTGGCGTCGCTACCTGAGCGAAAATGCCCATAAAGCCGGGGCCGATATTGAGGTGCTGGAACATGCGTTGCGCCTGGTGGCGGACAAGCGATAACTTTCGCTAAAAGTTCGTCAAATTCACCACGCCCTGCGAATTCTCGCGGGGCGTTTTGCTTTAAGAACAACACGTTATGTCTGGCATGATTCTTGTAATGTTTGCTGCATCATTCGGGAACTCGTGGGAGAGCACCATGCTGGAACTACTTTTTGTGATTGGCTTTTTTGTCATGCTGCTAGCAACGGGCATTTCGCTGCTCGGCATTCTGGCGGCTATCGTGGTGGCGACGGTCGTCATGTTTATTGGCGGATTGTTTGCCCTGACGATCAAACTGCTGCCGTGGTTACTGCTGGCCGTGGCGGTGGTATGGGTGATACGGGCGATTAAATCGCCAAAAGTGCCCAGTTATCAGCGCAATAACCGCTTCCGTTACTAAGGTATTGAGGGGTTCGTCACAGAGTTGTAACTTTTCCGGCAGCCTGGCTTAGAACAGAATAGGATTTACTTATCGAATCTGTCACTATGACTGCCGTTAAAGAATTCATCGCGCTGTACCCTACATACAGCCGAACTAAAAAAAGAAAGGGCTTCCCACGGGAAGCCCAATTTCTTTTTGGGGCTCAGGGAATCAACAAGCTCGATCCCTGCGTTGCCCGGCTCTCCAGCACCTCATGCGCGCGCTGCGCGTCGGCTAGCGGGTATTTCTGCGTTTCTGCCACATCCACCTTAATGACGCCGCTGGCAATCAGCGAGAACAGCTCGTTGCTGGCTTCCTCAAGTTCTTCCCGGTTGGTGATGTAGCCTTGCAGGGAAGGGCGCGTGACGTACAGCGAGCCTTTCTGGTTCAGGATGCCCAGATTCACGCCGGTGACTGCGCCTGACGCATTCCCGAAGCTCACCATCAGCCCACGACGCTGCAGGCAGTCCAGCGACGCTTCCCAAGTGTCTTTCCCTACCGAGTCATACACCACGCGCACCTTTTTGCCGCTGGTGATCTCCTTCAGCCGTTCGACAATGCTCTCTTCACGGTAGTTAATCACCTGCCAGGCGCCCGCCTGCAGCGCGCGCTGGGCTTTTTGGGCATTGCCCACGGTGCCGATCAGTTTTGCGCCCAGCGCTTTTGCCCACTGACAGGCGATGAGCCCGACGCCACCCGCCGCGGCATGAAACAGGAACTGCTCGTCGGGTTTAATTTCATAGGTTTTGCGCAGCAGGTAGTAAACGGTTAACCCTTTCAGAAAGGAGGCCGCCGCCTGCTCAAAGGAGATGGCGTTGGGCAGCAGGGCGGCTTTATCCGCCGGGACGTTGTGGACGGAGCTGTAAGCGCCCAGCGCCGATTGCGCGTACACCACGCGATCGCCTTCCTTAATGTGCTTAACCGCGCTGCCCACTTTGCTGACGATGCCGGCCGCCTCGGTGCCCAGCCCGCTCGGCATCGACGGAGGCGGATAGAGGCCGCCGCGAATATAGGTATCGATGTAGTTAATGCCGATAGCTTTGTTTTCCACCTGGATTTCGTTCTCGCCAGGCGCAGCGGGGGTAAATTCCACCGCTTTGAGTACGTCAGGGCCACCATGCTTGTGAAATTCAATACGTGTTGCCATGCTTCCTCCAGAATGTGGTAATCTTTCGACCCACTCTTTATCTCGGTAACTCCATTCACTATGGCAGGAAACAAACCCTTCAACAAACAGACTGAACCTCGTGAGCGTGATTATCAGGTCGCCGGGTTAAAAGTCCCGCCGCACTCGATTGAAGCGGAACAGTCGGTGTTGGGCGGTTTAATGCTGGATAACGAACGCTGGGACGACGTCGCCGAGCGCGTTGTCGCGGAAGACTTCTATACCCGCCCGCACCGCCACATCTTTACGGAAATGGCGCGTTTGCAGGAGTCGGGCAGCCCGATCGACCTGATTACGCTCGCAGAATCGCTGGAGCGTCTGGGACAGCTCGACAGCGTCGGCGGATTTGCCTATCTGGCAGAACTGTCAAAAAACACGCCAAGCGCCGCGAACATCAGCGCTTACGCTGATATCGTTCGTGAACGTGCCGTTGTCCGCGAGATGATCTCGGTGGCAAATGAGATCGCCGAGGCAGGTTTCGATCCCCAGGGGCGCACCAGCGAAGATCTGCTCGACCTGGCGGAATCCCGCGTCTTTAAAATCGCCGAAAGCCGTGCGAATAAAGACGAAGGCCCGAAAAACATCGCCGATGTACTCGACGCCACCGTTGCACGTATTGAGCAGCTTTTCCAGCAGCCGCACGATGGCGTGACGGGGGTGAACACCGGTTATGACGATCTCAACAAGAAAACGGCAGGTCTTCAGCCGTCGGATTTGATTATCGTGGCCGCACGTCCGTCGATGGGTAAAACAACATTTGCAATGAACCTCGTCGAAAACGCGGCGATGTTGCAGGATAAGCCGGTGCTTATCTTCAGTCTGGAGATGCCCTCTGAACAGATCATGATGCGTTCTCTGGCGTCCCTGTCGCGCGTGGATCAGACCCGCATCCGTACCGGTCAGCTGGACGATGAGGACTGGGCGCGGATCTCCGGCACCATGGGGATTTTGCTGGAAAAACGGAACATCTATATTGATGACTCCTCCGGCCTGACGCCGACGGAAGTGCGCTCCCGCGCGCGCCGTATCGCCCGTGAACACGGTGGCATCGGTCTCATCATGATCGACTACCTTCAGCTGATGCGCGTTCCGTCGCTTTCCGACAACCGTACGCTGGAGATTGCCGAGATTTCGCGCTCGCTCAAGGCGTTAGCCAAAGAGCTGCACGTGCCGGTGGTGGCGCTGTCGCAGCTTAACCGCTCTCTGGAACAACGTGCAGACAAGCGCCCGGTCAACTCCGACCTGCGTGAATCCGGCTCCATCGAGCAGGATGCCGACTTAATCATGTTCATCTACCGTGATGAGGTTTATCACGAGAACAGCGACCTGAAAGGGATCGCCGAAATTATTATTGGTAAGCAACGTAACGGCCCCATCGGTACGGTACGTCTGACCTTTAACGGCCAGTGGTCGCGTTTCGACAACTATGCCGGTCCTCAATATGATGATGAGTAATTTCTAAGGAATTCAAATGCAAGCGGCAACTGTTGTTATTAACCGCCGCGCTCTGCGACACAACCTGCAACGTCTGCGAGAACTGGCGCCCGCCAGTAAGCTCGTTGCAGTCGTGAAAGCGAACGCTTACGGACACGGTCTTCTTGAGACCGCGCGAACGCTCCCCGATGCCGACGCTTTTGGCGTCGCCCGTCTCGAAGAAGCTCTCCGCCTGCGCGCAGGTGGAATTACGCAACCGATTCTGCTCCTCGAAGGCTTTTTTGAAGCCTCGGACCTGCCGACCATTGCCGATCAGCACCTGCACACGGCGGTGCATAACGAAGAACAGCTGGCCGCGCTGGAAACGGCCGAACTGAGCGAGCCGGTCACCGTCTGGATGAAGCTCGACACGGGCATGCACCGTCTGGGCGTGCGGCCGGAAAGCGCGGAGGCGTTTTATCAGCGTCTGTGTCAGTGCAAAAATGTGCGTCAGCCGGTGAACATCGTCAGCCACTTTGCCCGCGCCGATGAGCCTGAATGCGGCGCAACGGAACAGCAGCTTGATATCTTCAACACCTTCTGCGAAGGCAAACCGGGGATGCGCTCGATCGCGGCATCCGGCGGTATTCTGCTGTGGCCGCAGTCGCACTTCGACTGGGCGCGTCCGGGCATCATTCTTTACGGCGTATCGCCACTGGAGAACAAACCCTGGGGGCCGGACTTTGGCTTTAAGCCGGTGATGTCGCTGGTTTCAAAGCTGATTGCCGTGCGTGAGCACAAAGCGGGAGAGCCGGTAGGTTACGGCGGCACCTGGATCAGCGAGCGCGATACCCGTCTTGGCGTGGTGGCGATGGGCTACGGTGACGGCTATCCCCGCGCCGCACCAACGGGCACGCCGGTGCTGGTCAACGGTCGTGAAGTGAAGATTGTCGGCCGCGTGGCGATGGACATGATTTGTGTTGATCTGGGGCCCGACGCGCAGGATAAAGCGGGGGACGATGCGGTGATGTGGGGCGAAGGCCTGCCGGTAGAACGTATTGCTGAAATAACAAAAGTGAGTGCTTACGAACTTATCACGCGTCTTACCTCAAGGGTCGCGATGAAATACGTCGACTAAGCATGAGCGGGATGCGGTGCATCCCGCTGCTGTTAACATCCCCTCGATCTTCTTCCGCTTCCGGTTTATTGTTGAATTCCCTGCCTCATAATAATCCGGAGAACATCGCGTGTTTCAGAAAGTAGACGCCTACGCCGGCGACCCTATCCTCTCCTTGATGGAGCGTTTCAAAGAAGATCCTCG
This sequence comes from Enterobacter cloacae complex sp. GF14B, assembly GCF_004136805.1. Classification (NCBI taxonomy): domain Bacteria; kingdom Pseudomonadati; phylum Pseudomonadota; class Gammaproteobacteria; order Enterobacterales; family Enterobacteriaceae; genus Enterobacter; species Enterobacter cloacae complex sp. GF14B. The sequence continues at coordinate 6,440 of NZ_QFRV01000030.1, read as the reverse complement.
CAGCGACAAAGTGAACCTCAGCATTGGTCTTTACTACAACGAAGACGGCATCATTCCTCAGTTGAAAGCCGTTGCTGAAGCTGAAGCGCGTCTTAACGCAACCCCGCACGGTGCTTCGCTTTATCTGCCGATGGAAGGATTAAACACCTACCGCAACACTATCGCGCCGCTGCTGTTTGGTGCGGACCACGCGGTGCTCGCGCAAAAGCGCGTAGCGACTATCCAGACGCTGGGTGGCTCGGGTGCGCTGAAGGTAGGCGCAGATTTCCTGAAAAAGTACTTCCCGGATTCCGGCGTGTGGGTCAGCGACCCGACGTGGGAAAACCACGTTGCGATCTTCGAGGGCGCGGGCTTTAAGGTTGAAACCTATCCGTGGTTCGACAGCGAAACGAACGGCGTGCGCGTTGATGCGCTGCTGGAAAAACTGAACACCCTGCCGGAGCGCAGCATCGTATTGCTGCATCCGTGCTGCCATAACCCGACGGGTGCGGACCTCACCAATGCCCAGTGGGATGCGGTGATCGAGATACTGAAGGCGCGTAACCTGATCCCGTTCCTCGACATCGCCTATCAGGGCTTTGGCGCGGGCATGGAAGAAGACGCCTACGCCATTCGCGCGATTGCCAGCGCGGGGCTTCCCGCTCTGGTCAGCAACTCCTTCTCAAAAATCTTCTCCCTGTACGGCGAGCGCGTTGGCGGTCTGTCCGTGGTGTGTGAAGACGCCGAAGCCGCGGGACGCGTACTCGGCCAGCTGAAAGCGACGGTCCGCCGGATCTACTCCAGCCCGCCGAACTTTGGTGCGCAGGTGGTGGCGACAGTTCTCGGTGACGAAACACTGAAAGCCACCTGGCTTGCGGAAGTGGAAGCGATGCGTAAGCGCATCCTGTCGATGCGTCAGGAGCTGGTTAACGTCCTGAAAGAGGCCGTGCCTGGGCATAACTTTGATTATCTTCTCAAGCAGCGCGGGATGTTCAGCTACACCGGACTGAGCGCAGCGCAGGTCGATCGCCTGCGTGAAGAGTTCGGTGTCTACCTGATCGCCAGCGGCCGTATGTGCGTGGCGGGTCTGAATGCCAGCAACGTCCAGCGCGTGGCGCAGGCGTTTGCAGCTGTGATGTAAGTACTCACTACTTATTATCTCCCTCTCCCTGTGGGAGAGGGCTGGGGTGAGGGCATCAGGCCGCAGAAAATCTTGCCCGGTGGCGGCTGCGCCTTACCGGGCCTACATCACTCATCCACACTTTGTGATCGTCTTCTTTTTATTCCGCTTCATAAGTAAAAACTCCTTTCCTTCCCCTCCCGCTGGGGTTATGGTCGGATAGTTTTTTGACCATCCGCTCAAAATAAAAAGATAACAAACTGAATATTCAGGGGAAAATATGCGCAAGATCACACTGGCGCTCAGCGCCGCCTGCTTATTGTTCTCGCTTAATAGTACCGTTGTTGCGCGGGCTTCTGCACCCACGCCGCTTTACACCGGCACCACCGCCGCCATTCTTGCCGAACAGGCCCCCATTCACTGGGTTTCAGTGGCACAAATTGAAAACAGCCTGACGGGTCGCCCGCCGATAGCCGTGGGCTTCGATATTGACGATACCGTTCTCTTCTCCAGCCCCGGTTTCTGGCGCGGCAAAAAAACGTACTCCCCGGACAGCGAAGCCTATCTGAAAAACCCGGAATTCTGGGAAAAGATGAACAACGGCTGGGATGAGTTCAGTATCCCGAAAGAGGTTGCCCGCGCGCTGATCGCCATGCACGTAAAGCGCGGCGACAGCATTTACTTCGTGACCGGACGTAGCCAGACCAAAACCGAAACCGTCTCGAAAACGCTACAGGATGATTTTCTGATCCCGGCGGCCAGCATGAATCCGGTCATTTTTGCCGGGGACCAGGAAGGGCAAAACACCAAAACCCAGTGGCTGGAAAAGAAAAATATCAAAGTGTTCTACGGGGATTCAGATAACGACATCACCGCGGCGCACGACGTGGGAGCCAGAGGCATCAGGGTGTTACGCGCCTCGAACTCCACCTACCGACCGCTGCCGATGGCCGGAAAATTTGGTGAAGAGGTGATCGTTAACTCTGAATACTGATGCATTAACGGCGGGGTGAATGCTTTTTTAAGCAAATCTCGCTGCGCGGGTTTTACCTTTCGCTTTCTTGCTGCACACTTAGAAAGATTCACCTTTCATAATGGAGCAGCACATGTGGTATCAACAGACCCTGACCTTAAGCGCAAAACCACGCGGATTTCACCTTGTGACGGACGAAGTCATCGGGCAAATCCGCGACCTGTCGCGCGTCAAAACGGGTTTGCTGCATCTGCTGCTTCAGCACACGTCTGCTTCTCTCACGCTTAATGAAAATTGCGATCCCACCGTCCGGTCCGACATGGAGCACCATTTTCTGAAGAGCGTCCCGGACAACGCGCCTTATGAGCATGACTATGAGGGGGCGGACGATATGCCTTCGCATATTAAATCCTCCCTGCTGGGCGTCTCGCTGATGCTGCCGGTCCACAACGGACGGCTACAGCTGGGAACGTGGCAGGGGATCTGGCTGGGAGAACATCGCATTCACGGTGGTTCGCGTAAAATTATCGCAACGCTACAAGGGGAATAAAGATGACAATTTCGGAGATACTTCAGTACTGCATGAGCAAGCCGGGCGCAGAACAGAGCGTTCACAGCGACTGGAAAGCCACGCAGATCAAAGTGGGGGATGTGTTGTTCGCGATGGTGAAAGAGGTGGATGCGCGGCCAGCGGCATCACTGAAAACCAGTCCTGAACTGGCCGACTTACTGCGCCAGCAGCACGATGATGTCAGGCCTAGCAAGCATCTGAATAAAGCACACTGGAGTACGGTGTTTCTCGACGGCTCGCTGCCAGATTCGCAAATTTACTACCTGGTAGATGCGTCGTATCAACAGGCGGTAGAACTGCTGCCGGAAACGATCCGACAGCAGCTCTCCGTGTAACGATTACAGCAACGGTTTGAGGAAGCGCGCGGTGTGCGAGGCTTCGCACTCTGCAACGGTCTCTGGCGTACCGGAGACGAGGATTTCACCGCCGCCGCTGCCGCCTTCCGGGCCGAGATCGACAATCCAGTCCGCGGTTTTAATCACGTCCAGGTTGTGCTCAATCACCACGATGGTGTTGCCCTGATCGCGCAGCTGGTGCAGCACGTCCAGCAGCTGCTGGATATCCGCAAAATGCAGGCCGGTGGTCGGCTCATCCAGAATGTACAGCGTCTGACCGGTACCGCGTTTAGACAGCTCACGCGCCAGCTTCACGCGCTGCGCTTCACCACCGGACAGCGTTGTCGCTGACTGCCCCAGACGGATATAGGTCAGACCCACATCCATCAGGGTTTGCAGCTTACGCGCCAGCGCAGGGACGGCGTCAAAGAACTCGCGCGCCTCTTCGATGGTCATATCCAGCACTTCGTGGATGGTCTTGCCTTTGTACTTAATCTCCAGCGTTTCACGGTTATAGCGCTTGCCTTTGCACTGGTCGCACGGCACGTAGATATCCGGCAGGAAGTGCATCTCAACCTTGATTACGCCGTCGCCCTGGCACGCTTCACAACGGCCGCCGCGCACGTTAAAGCTGAAACGTCCTGGCGTGTAGCCGCGCGAACGCGCTTCCGGCACGCCGGCAAAGAGTTCACGTACGGGCGTAAAGACGCCGGTATAGGTCGCCGGGTTGGAACGCGGCGTACGGCCAATCGGGCTCTGGTCGATGTCGATAACCTTGTCGAAATGCTCCAGCCCCTGAATGTCGCGGTACGGTGCAGGTTCAGCCAGCGTCGCGCCGTTCAGCGCCGTCTGCGCAATCGGGAACAGCGTATCGTTGATCAGCGTCGATTTACCGGAACCGGACACGCCGGTGATGCAGGTAAACAGCCCGACAGGCAGCGTCAGGGTCACGTCCTTCAGGTTGTTGCCGCGCGCCCCGGTTAGCTTCAGCACTTTTTCCGGGTTCGCCGCCACGCGCTGTTTTGGTACTTCAATTTTGCGCTTGCCGCTCATGTACTGGCCGGTCAGCGACTCGGGCACCGCCATAATGTCTTTCAGCGTCCCTTCTGCCACCACCTGTCCGCCGTGCACGCCAGCGCCCGGGCCGATGTCGATCACGTGGTCCGCGGCGCGGATCGCATCTTCGTCGTGCTCGACCACGATTACCGTGTTGCCGAGGTTACGCAGGTGAACCAGCGTGCCGAGCAGGCGTTCGTTGTCGCGCTGGTGTAGGCCGATAGACGGCTCATCCAGCACGTACATCACGCCGACTAAGCCTGCGCCAATCTGGCTCGCCAGACGGATACGCTGGGCTTCACCGCCGGAGAGCGTTTCAGCCGAGCGGGAAAGCGTCAGGTAGTTCAGGCCAACGTTCACGAGGAACTTGAGGCGATCGCCGATCTCTTTCAGCACTTTTTCAGCGATTTTCGCGCGCTGGCCGGAGAGCTTCAGGTTGTTGAAGAAGTCCATCGCGTGGCCGATGCTCATGTCTGAGATGGTCGGCAGCGCCGTGTTTTCGACAAACACGTGACGCGCTTCGCGGCGCAGGCGCGTGCCCTCGCAGGTGGCGCAGGAGCGGTTGCTGATGAACTTCGCCAGCTCCTCACGCACCGCGCTGGATTCGGTCTCTTTGTAGCGGCGCTCCATGTTGTGCAGCACCCCTTCGAACGGGTGGCGACGCACGGAAGTGTCACCGCGATCGTTCATGTACTTGAACTCAATGTTCTCTTTGCCGGAACCGAACAGGATCACTTTATGTACGTTCGCGCTCAGGCTGGCCCACGGGGCTTCAACGTCGAACTTGTAGTGCTCCGCCAGCGACTTCAGCATCTGGAAGTAATAGAAGTTACGCTTGTCCCAGCCGCGAATGGCGCCACCCGCCAGCGACAGCTCCGGATTCTGGATCACGCGGTCAGGGTCGAAATACTGCTGAACGCCCAAGCCGTCACAGGTCGGGCACGCGCCCGCCGGGTTGTTGAACGAGAACAGGCGCGGTTCCAGCTCGCGCATGCTGTAGCCGCAAATCGGGCAGGCAAAGTTGGCGGAGAAGAGCAGCTCTTCCGCTTTTGCATCGTCCATGTCTGACACCACCGCCGTGCCGCCCGACAGTTCCAGCGCCGTTTCAAAGGATTCCGCCAGACGCGTCGCCAGATCTTCACGTACCTTAAACCGGTCAATCACCACTTCGATGGTGTGTTTCTTTTGCAGCTCCAGCTTTGGCGGATCGGACAGGTCACACACTTCGCCGTCGATACGGGCGCGGATATAGCCCTGGCTTGCCAGATTTTCCAGCGTTTTAGTGTGTTCGCCCTTACGCTCTTTAATGATTGGCGCCAGCAGCATCAGGCGTTTGCCTTCCGGCTGCGACAGCACGTTATCCACCATCTGGCTGACGGTCTGGGCCGCCAGCGGAACGTCGTGATCCGGGCAGCGCGGCTCGCCCACGCGCGCATACAGCAGACGCAGGTAGTCATGGATTTCGGTAATGGTACCGACCGTGGATCGCGGGTTATGCGACGTGGATTTCTGCTCAATGGAGATAGCAGGAGACAACCCTTCAATGTGGTCGACATCCGGTTTTTCCATCAGCGACAGGAACTGACGCGCGTACGCCGAGAGCGATTCAACGTAACGACGCTGTCCTTCGGCATACAAAGTGTCGAAAGCCAGTGAGGATTTGCCAGACCCCGAAAGCCCGGTCACGACGATGAGTTTGTCGCGAGGGATTATGAGGTTGATATTCTTGAGATTGTGGGTGCGGGCGCCCCGAACTTCGATCTTATCCATTCACCTTTCCCGGTTGGAACACGGATTGCCTGATTTGTTTGAAGGACAAACGGCTGTCAGAAACGGCTAATTATGACACAAAATGACCTGTTTGAATATACAGTATTGGAATGCATTTTCTGATTCACTGTGTAACAATGTCGAGTCCGCGAGAGAACTCTGGAACATGCTACGCAACTATCAAAGTGTCGCATGGAAATGGTACACTCGCGCGTTTACACTATTAAGAAACGTATTCAGGAGACACGAACATGGCCAGCAGAGGCGTAAACAAGGTGATTCTCGTCGGTAATCTGGGCCAGGACCCGGAAGTACGCTACATGCCGAGTGGTGGCGCAGTTGCCAACATTACGCTGGCTACTTCCGAATCCTGGCGTGATAAAGCGACCGGTGAAATGAAAGAGCAGACCGAATGGCACCGCGTTGTGCTGTTTGGCAAACTGGCTGAAGTGGCCGGTGAGTATCTGCGTAAAGGCTCTCAGGTTTACATTGAAGGCCAACTGCGTACCCGCAAATGGACCGATCAATCCGGTCAGGAAAAATACACCACGGAAGTGGTGGTGAATGTTGGCGGCACCATGCAGATGCTGGGTGGCCGTCAGGGCGGCGGCGCACCGGCAGGTGGCGGCCAGCAGC
>NZ_QFRV01000299.1:0-1161 GCF_004136805.1 Enterobacter cloacae complex sp. GF14B | reverse complement strand
CAGCTGCCGCCCGCCAGCCAGGTGCTGGCCGACGTGATGCTGAGCCACTGGCCGCTCAGCGCCTGGCAGCCGCAGTTGCCGAAAGGCTGGACGCTGAACGATACTGACACCAGACGCGAACTGCGCAACCCCGATGGCAAGCTGGTCACGGAAATTGCCTACCTGAACCGTAACGGCAGGCGCGAACCGATTAGCATTGTGCAGCACGCTTTTCACTACCACATCACCATTCAATATCTGGGTGACTGAGATGATTTACCTTTCTGCCGTTGGCATGGTCAACGCGCTCGGCAACTCGGCTGATGAAATAGCGGCGAACCTGATCGCTGGCGTGGCCCCCGGGATGCGCCAACGTGCGGGCTGGCTACAGGGCTTACCCGAGGCCGTGCTGGGAGGCGTGGAGGGTGAACTTCCCCCTGTCCCCGAGTCTTTTTCTGCGCATCGCAGCCGCAACAACCAGCTGCTGCTGGCGGCGCTTGCGCAAATCCGGCCCGCCGTCGATACGGCCATTGCGCGCGTGGGGCGAGACCGCGTGGCGGTTGTGCTGGGCACCAGCACCTCCGGACTGGACGAGGGTGATGAGTACGTGCGCCGCGCGCAGAACGGCGAGCGCAGCCCGCAGTGGCAATATCCGCAGCAGGAGCTGGGCGATCCGTCGCGCTTTCTCGCCAGCTGGCTTGCGCTGGACGGCCCGGCGTATACCATTTCGACCGCCTGCTCCTCCAGCGCGCGGGCGATCATCAGCGGTCGTCGCCTGATCGACGCCGGGCTGGTGGACGTCGCCATCGTCGGCGGGGCCGACAGCCTGAGCCGCATGCCGGTCAACGGCTTCAACAGCCTGGAGTCCTTCTCCCCGACCCTGTGCGAACCGTTTGGCCGCAACCGTCGGGGGATCACCATTGGCGAAGCGGCGGCACTGATGGTGCTGACCCGCGAGCCGGGCGAGGTTGCGCTGCTGGGCGCGGGGGAATCCAGCGATGCGTACCATATTTCCGCCCCACATCCGCAGGGCGAAGGGGCGATCCGCGCCATCAACCAGGCGCTGAACGAGGCGGGCATAACGGCGGCGGACGTCGGCTATATCAACCTGCACGGCACCGCCACGCCGCTGAACGATCGCATTGAGGCGCAGGTTATCCACGATCTCTTTGGCGACCGCGT
>NZ_QFRV01000298.1:0-1166 GCF_004136805.1 Enterobacter cloacae complex sp. GF14B | reverse complement strand
ACAGCGTCCACGCGCCGGTGGCCGCGATAATCAACACCAGCATGCCGAGCGGCGAAATGCCGACGGCGGCAGGCTCAGAGAGGGATTTCAGCCCCGGCGGCAGCCCTTCTATCCACTTCCCGCCGGTCCAGAGCAGCATCGCCCCGCGATAAAGCCCCAGCGTGCCGAGGGTGGCGACAATCGCCGGAATGCGCAGGCCCACCACCAGAAAACCGTTGAACGCCCCGGCCAGCGCGCCGATCGACAGCGCGAAGAGAATGGAAACGGGCAGGCTGTAGCCGCTGTTAAGCGCCACGCCGACGGCAATGGCGGACAACCCGACCGTGGAGCCGACGGAGACGTCAATATTGCGGGTCAGCATCACCAGCGCCGCGCCGATAGCCAGCAGGATCAGGATCTGCGAGCTGGCGAAGATCATCCCCAGCGTCTGTAAACTCAGGTACGACGGGTTCAGCGCCACCAGCACGGCGAACAGCGCCAGAATGGCGAGAAACGCGCTCAGCTCGCGGTTTTTCAGTAAGATCTTCATGATTGCCCTCCAAACGCCAGCGCCATCATCCGGTCGAGGCTGACGGCGTGGCGCGGCAGCTCGCCGCTGAGCACGCCCTGATGCATTACCAGCACCCGATCCGCGAGGCCGGGAAACTCATCGAGATCGCTTGAGATCATCAGCACCGCCACGTTCTGCGCCGCCACGCTTTTGATAAGCTGGTAGATATCGGCGCGTGCCGAGACGTCCACGCCGCGCGTCGGTTCATCGACGATCAGCAGCAGCGGGTTGGCTTCCAGACAGCGTGCCAGCAGCACCTTCTGCTGGTTGCCGCCGGAGAGCGTGCGCACGGTTTGATCCGCATGGTTGAGCTTGATCCCCAGCGCCCGGTGATAGCGCTCCACCACCGCGGACTCTCTTTTCCGCTGCTGCCAGAGCGACGGCTCGTTCAGCGCCACGGTGTTCCAGCGGATCGGCGCGTCGAGGAACAGGCCGGACACCTGCCTGTCTTCCGGCAGATAGACCAGCCCTTTTTGCAGGCGTGAACTGACCGGATCGGTGGTGATCTCCTGGTTCTCCAGCCAGACGCGCCCCCCGCGCACAGGCCGCAGGCCATAGAGCGTTTCGGCAAACTCGGTGCGCCCGGAGCCTACCAACCCGGCCAGGCCGACGATCT
>NZ_QFRV01000297.1:0-1170 GCF_004136805.1 Enterobacter cloacae complex sp. GF14B | reverse complement strand
ACATAACTATAATAGAGGAGGTAGGAGAAACCAATTGTCACCCCCTAGAGAGAGAACATCTTCACCCCGAGCACCATCCCCACCAACACAAACTCTACGCCCACCACCGGAACCACCACAAGCACCCATTCTACCACTTCCACCGGCACCACCACCTAATCGCCCTGTAAACATCATAAGGCTAGAAGAGAAAGGAAAGGTTGTAGTAGTGGATCCACCCAGAGTAAAGGAGAAAGACAAGGGTAAGGAGAAGGTAACCTTTTTAGAACCACTTGAAGCCATGACTGTGAAAAGAGCTAGGAGGGAGAAAGCTACACAATCAGATGATGAGAGAAGCATGAGAGGAGAAACTAGCAAGAGGCCATCCAGGCCACGACGGAAATTGGGCATCACCGACTTCCAGCTAGGGGAAAGTTCTAATCCCTATGATCTAACATTGGATGTGGCAGAGCAAGGACCGAAGATTACATGGCCACAGCTGCTACATCTTGCACCAAAAGTAAGTCGACAATGGTCTAAAATGGTAAGTACAAAACGCTCCAAAACAAAGGTAGCCGGAGCAATTTCGCGATGCAACATGGATGACATCCTTCCAATTGTCGACGTAAACATAAAAGGAAAGAGGGTTGGAAACACCTACATTGATGGAGGTGCACAAATCTGTGTAATGAGCGAAGCTATGATGCTTCAATTAGGGCTCGAGGTTGACAGGCCTTCTCCATGCAAGGCAAAGATGGCAAACAACGCAAAAGTAAAGTGTGTGGGTGTGGTAAGTGCCGTAAAAATAAAAGCTTTCAACACTAAGGTAGAGGTAGATCTTTTTGTAATGCTTACTAAGGGGGAGGGCTATCCACTAATCTTGGGAAGGCCATGGTTGATATCCATGAAGGCAAAACAGGATTGGGCACTGGCCTTCTACGCATGACTAGTAAGAAATGGGAAAAAATCTACTACGACATGAAGATCGGCAAGCAGAAGAAAATGGACCAAGAGACATCAGCAGATGAAACCACTAGTGAGTCTTCCACTTCTTAGGAGGAGACCACTTCCACCGATGAAAGCGGCAGTTCCATCGATGTGATGGGTATCATCATGAAGTATCTACAAAAGGTAAGCACAACTGGCGACCCATCACCAGAAGGTCAAAGCAACGAAGAGGAAAGTAAATCA
>NZ_QFRV01000296.1:0-1173 GCF_004136805.1 Enterobacter cloacae complex sp. GF14B | reverse complement strand
ATTGAAAAAGACCTTGACTAGCGCTCCTATCCTACGAGTGCCCGATTGGAATGTAATTTTCCATGTGCATATTGATGCATCAAACTTTGCTATTGGGTGTGTTCTAACTCAACCAGGAGAACATAAATTGGACTACCCCATTAGCTTTGCAAGTCGTCAATTAAATGATGCTGAGAGAAACTACACCACTACAGAGCGGGAAGGTTTAGCTATGATTTATGTAGTAAAGAAATTCTCTACTACCTTCTTGCCAACAAGTTTGTTTTTTATGTGGATCATCAAGCATTGTTGTATCTAGTAAATAAACCTTGTTCCATGGGAAGAATTACAGGATGGTTGTTAATTCTTCTTGAGTTTGACTTTACCATTGTGGTGAGACCTGGTAAAATAAATGTCATGGTGGATCATTTGTCTCGCATACCCAATAGTGAAGCCTCTACTGGAGTCGATGATGAATTGCCTGATACTTCTCTATTCCTAGTCAAAACCATACCTGAATGGAGTGAGAAGATTGTGAACTTTCTAGTTAATGGTTTTCCACCCAAAGAGCTTCGTAAGGACATAGCTCGAAAACTGTTAAAAGAATGTGAACGTTACTCTCATTGCAGGAACTCTCTACAGGCTAGGGAAGGATGATATTAATAGACGTTGTGCCCATGAGGATGAGTATTTATACATACTGCAAGAAGCCCACATGGGTATAGTCGGAGGAAATTTCTCAGGGGAACTAACAGCTAGAAAGGTGTTGCAATCAGGCTATTGGTGGCCAACCTTATTTAAGGATGCATCACTTTTTGCAAAAGGATGTGATGAATGCCAACGTTACAAGATCACACAACAAAAGGATAGGATGCCCTTACATCCTGTTAAAGTGACTCAACCATTTGAAAAATGGGGTTTGGACTTTGTAGGCCCAATTAGTCCGGCAGCTCGTAGCACTCAATCTCGATATATTATCGTTGCCACTGACTATGTGACAAAGTGGGCGGAAGCCAGGGCGACACGTAAGGCCGATGCAAGGTCAACTGCCAAGTTTCTCTTTGAGAATATTATTACAAGATTTAGTTGTCCCTTTGAGATTGTGAGTGACAATGGTACTCATTTTATAAATGGAGTAATAAAAGAACTCACTACCAACTTTATGATAGCTCACCATAAATCCACACCTTATTA
>NZ_QFRV01000295.1:0-1177 GCF_004136805.1 Enterobacter cloacae complex sp. GF14B | reverse complement strand
AGCCTCAGTTTATGTCTGGCTCAGGTAGGTTGGAGGTATTCTGGCTCACTCTCCGCAAAGTGAAATTCTCTTTGTCCGTAGTAGAGTGGAATTGGATGGATGGACCGGTCAATTCCTACACACAGTGCTCTGCTAGTCATTTTATGTTTTTGATGTTATAGCATATCTAGATTTTGTTATTGCATAAATACATGATTGTCTATTTCATTTAGATGGGGTATTTAAAGATTCTCTTTTGTTATTCTCCTGCATCTTTGCATACTCTATTTCACCCTCCACTACTCTCTCTCTCTCTCTCTCTCTCTCTCTCTCTCTCTCTCTCTATTCCCGCAATGCCGCAATGCGGTGTACACATATATTCACCCTCCACAATGTTATATTTTTCTTGAGTACGCTTTCATTCATAACACCCATTCAGAGGTAGCACTAGTCTCTAGGTACCTCTGGATGCAGTCCGGCTCATGGCCTAAACTCCATGCTTGGTCGGGCGCTGAGAACTCCTCCCCTATGCAAATGCTTCTGCAACTGTGATGTATATTGAAAATTGTATAAATGTGTAAATTGTATATTTTTTGCATAGACCCTCGGGGAGGGGTATCTCTCACCTGGTATCAGAGCTCCTAAGGTTGTGGGGATGACCTGAAGCCTGATACTAGTCAGGTTAGTCATGCATCATGCACGCATTTATGCATGCTATTTGAGAAAGAATGTTGTATTCATGATGCATCTCAGTGACATTGATTAGTGATACCTGCTTGACTTATCTTCTTGTATGGGTTCATGTGATCTTGAGTTATGATGAAGTGATTGAAGTGTTCAACAAATGTATTAAGGATTTCTTTGAAGGAAGGTTGTGTAGTAACAAGGGGTTTCTAAGATGACGTTGTAATGAGTTTTTGAGGAATGATATGGGACACCCCAAAGTCTTTAGAGATGTTTTTTGATGATTTTGGACCCCTTGGATGTAAATAAAGCGTGCTTGTACAAAGTGTACAAAGGCGGTGTGTGCCAGCTGTCTCTACGGATGCGGGCCAGTTGTGCGGGGTGCATAGTTTTGCTGTTTTTATACATAGACATGTTGAGACTTGAAAGAGTCACTTAGTACTTGAAAAATATGAACAAAAGAGAGTTTTAATCAGCTTGAGGTTATGAGTGAGTGGGGGATTTGACAGAGGAA
>NZ_QFRV01000294.1:0-1179 GCF_004136805.1 Enterobacter cloacae complex sp. GF14B | reverse complement strand
CTTCTCGCTTTGGTTATCCTTGGGGACATCTTCTTCTTTGAAGATCTCGCAATTGTCTCCTAGGTCAATCACATCAGACACACACGCTTCTAGGGTTGTATGCTTTTTACTATAGAGTATAGCATGAAGTTATTTGTTTAGCAGTCCCTCCAGAAACAAAGATACAAGTCGTTCTTTTGCAGGTATTTCCAGCTCTAGACATCTGGCAATGTATTGTTTCATTCGAGTTGCACTATCCCTAACAGACTCACCATGTTTCTGTTTAAAGTTGTAGATTTGAGCTACCGTATTATGTTTGATCCCCATTTTGGAACAAGCAGCTACAAATCCTTGAGCTAATGTGTTCAAGTCCATGATTGACCTTGGTGGAATGTTTTGGAACCATGTCAATGCTTTTCCTTCTAATGTCATTCCAAACCCCTCGAATTGAGTATGGAAATCGAATATACGCTCTGCTCTTAGCACTTGCTTAAAGCTTGCTAGGTGGTCGTATGGATCCCATGATCCACTGTATTTTCTGACTCATTTTTTAAAATCATCTGGTCTGACGTGTCTGTTTGGTTCAACTCCAGGTCTTTTGGGAGTTCGTCCTTTTCTGAGTCCTTCAAACTAGTCTGTTGGAAATAGTGACTCATGTAGCCCTGGACTGGCCTTAGTGTCACCCGGTTTTCTACGTGATGAGGTGGTTTCTGGTTTCTTTACATTACTCTCAAATGATCGCTCACGTTGTTCATCTCTGGGAATTGTTTGTGGTACTTGTCCTAACATCCAATCTTGGATGGAATACCCTTGATATTTGGTTTGTTCTACCTCCTCAAGAGTCATCATAACAAAGTTGTTGTTATAACGATCTTGAAGATATAAATGATCTTCATGGCCGTTTATTGTCTTGGTTTGGCATGAGAAGTCTACATAAGATCTTTTATGTTTCTATCCTCCCAACACTAGACTCCGATCCTAGGATTATCCGTACTAAGTCGTTTCAAATTCTTCAAGTCTACTTGATCGTATCCCTCGAATTCTAAAGTTGGTGGTCCTTCATTTTCTAACATATTTGGGATTATGGTGTTTACTTATAATCCCCATTTGTGTATCACGTCAGGGTTTTCGACCTGTAAATATTGAGTTCCGTTTCAATCCATGTACATTTTTCCTTGTTTGTTTGCCCTAATCTCTTCT
>NZ_QFRV01000293.1:0-1195 GCF_004136805.1 Enterobacter cloacae complex sp. GF14B | reverse complement strand
ATCCTTCAGGAATATGACGCCAAGTTAAGGTATCGCAAAGGCAGATACAATATAGTGGCAGACGCTCTCAGTCGAATGCCAGAGATCAATTCGCTCTTGTTCACGGAACTTCGTAGTGAATTTTTGGAATCTCTCAAGGGCAAATATGAGCAAGATGAAACATATTCCAAAGTGTGGAGTCATGTTCAAAAGAGGGATCCTTCTCACTCCAATGCGGGTAGTGCACAGTTAACCTCCACATCTAGTTCTCCTTTATCAAGTGATGAACTACAACGATGGAAGCATTTTACCATCGACAATGGGTACCTACTCCACAAGGGGAGAGTTTGTGTACCGACGGACAGAGACATTCGGCGCCAAATTCTTTATGAATGTCATGATAGTCCAAGTGCAGGGCACCCGGGGATTAGAAAAACTTATTCTCTCGTACGACGACAGTTTTACTGGCCAAGTCTACATGGCTTTGTTCAAGATTATGTCTTGCATTGACAAAAATGTCAAGTTAACAAAGAAAAGTGCCTAAAGGTAGGAGGACTCTTACATCCTTTGGAGGTTCCCCATGGGAAATGGGAAAGTATCTCTATGGATTTTATTGTGGGTTTACCAACCACTGTACGAGGTCATGACTCAGTATGGGTGGTTGTAGACCGGCTGACTAAACCATGTAAGTTTATTCCAACCAAATCAACGATTAAGACTCCAGAATTAGCCAAGTGATTTGTGGACAATCTATACAAGTTGTATGGCTTGCCAAGTAACATTGTGAGTGATCATGATCCCAAGTTTAACAATCATTTTTGGAGGGCTGTGTTTAAACGATTGGGTACACAACTAAACCTCAGTACAGCCAATTATCCAGAAACAGATGGTCAGACTGAACGAGTTAACCAAGTGCTATAGGATATGCTCAGAGCATACGTTAGCATACAAATGGTCAGACTAAACGAGTTAACCAAGTGCTATAGGATATGCTCAGAGCATATGTTAGCAAAAAACAGTCAAATTGGGAAGAATACTTACCTATTCTCGAGTTTGCCTGCAACAATGCTCAGCATGTCACAAATGGATTTAGCCCTTTCATGCTCATGTATGGGTTTCAACCTAGGTCACCGGTTACGGTGGGGTTGGCAACCCAAAAGCTCCAACAGGTTAAGGATTTTCTCCAAGACCACATGGATATGCTGAAACTTGCTCG
>NZ_QFRV01000292.1:0-1197 GCF_004136805.1 Enterobacter cloacae complex sp. GF14B | reverse complement strand
TTTTCATGCCTATTTGTACATTATGCACATATTGCCTCTCATATCTCTTCAAATCTTCAAGTTTTGTAAAACATACTGATCCATTCCTTGTTACCAAGGAGCTCATCGAGAAAGTTTCACCTATTTTTGGATCACGCGAGACCCTTTTTCTTTCTGTACCACTGCAATCCCTCTTTACAATGGTACTTGGCCAAAACCCATCATTTCTCTATGATCATGAAACTCTTTGCTTACCTTTGGTAGAGGATGTTCTCTGAGGTTGTCACGATTTCTTTCATGGTTTACACACACTGTGAGAAATTGGACAGCTCGTTTACCATCTTTGCTACGTATTCTAGCATATGCTGAACCATCATCCATTACCTTTGTTTCCATTCAAACTCCCACAATGTAGGGTTGTCCAAGGATGAGATGATATGAAGATGTATCCTTTACAAAGAAGTTTTGGTCAATCTTTACATCACCTATTTTCACCTTCACACCTGGACATGCTGCATACAATTCACCGGATGAATTGTTTGCCACTTTTACCATCCAGCCATGATCTATGTCCATTGGCCATTTGCACTTGTTGTAGAGACTCTTTGACATTATGTTTATTTCTGAACCATGGTCAATCAAGGCAACAAATGTCTCTTCAAGATCACCTACCTTGACCAAAGTTTCTATAGTAGCCCTTGCCCAGTGACTTCGTGAATAGTAACTCCTAGGAATAGCTTCAACATCTTCATTATCATTTGAGAAATGCACTTGCTTCACTCTCCCACTAGATTGGTAGCATCCTACCACAACTCCATCATCCTCCTTGTTTTGCAAATGCATCCCTTGTGTCTTCAAGGTTTCTCCATCAACCTATGGATGAGCAACCTCAGCAAGAGTTTGCCTCTTTCTCTTGATGATGTCAATGATCTCCTCGTGGAATTCATGCTTTGCAATGCCAAGAACTTCTCCCAAATTAAACTCAATCTTGCTATTCAAGATCCTTTCCTCCAAGACTTTCTTTAAATCTGTAGCAACCTCAATATCAGATTGTAGTTTATAAGTTGGGCCTTTTGTCTTACCTTTTGTTGGCTCTTTATTCTTTCCTATTGTAGACTCCTCCATGAGTACTTCAGGTGGAGATGCTCCTTGTGTTGAGGGTGTTAGAGAAGGCATTGAGCTACTTATTTCCCCACTTCTAGAAGCTCTTTTTGATGG
>NZ_QFRV01000291.1:0-1207 GCF_004136805.1 Enterobacter cloacae complex sp. GF14B | reverse complement strand
AGGAACCGACAAGGGTAACCCATGAAGTCCATGATGCTAGAGAAAACTTTAGCCGAGACACAGGAGCAATGAGATTGGTAGCAGATCATAGACGTATGAGACCATCTCAAGTAGCCAAGTGTGTGCCAAAGAAGTATGGTGGTTCAGGAGATCCGTATGCACATGTGTCACTCTTTAAGCAAGTCTTAAGAGCCGAGCAGATAACAAATTTCCATACACAATACGAGGGATTTGGTCTTACTCTAGAAGGTACGGCATTGACATGGTTTCAACCAATGAACATTGGGGGATTCTATGACATTGACCATTTGCTAAGAGAGTTTGCTGAGGAATTCTCAAAACGAGGGATTAAGCACAATACGGTCTCACAAATATATGCTTTTAAACAGAGAGAACACGAAAAAGTGAAGGAAGCTTCACTTCGCTTCAAACAATACATTGGGAGATGTCCAGTACGTGAACGACCACAAGATGACAGACTATCTGTTCTCTTTATTGAAGGATTGAGAAACGTCACTCTCAAGAAGGACTTGCACTTGAAAGCTTGTACAAGTTTCGAGCAAGTAACGAGAGAGGCATTGTACTTAGTGGATAACTGTACGGTTTATGGAGAGGTGTCAGCGGATACAAATTTTGCATCTAGTAGCTCCTCCTCCGTAGCGAGCGAGATTACCACTAAAAAGAATGTTCAAACAACAACCATGCCAAATGTAGAGCAAATGATAGAAGATGCTCTAAAAAGGATGGCACCATACCAAAAACCATTGCCAAAAACACTGAAATGGTGTGCTATTGAACAAAAATGGACAAACCATCCAACAGAGGAGTGCTATTACAACAAAGGGTATGTAAGGGAGCGTCAGTATGCACCTCCTGCTCAATTAGCACCACCTCAAGTACATCCAGTACCTCGATACCCAACGGGAAATGTACCTGGACCTATGGGGATAGAAAGACCGCAACCAGTATTGGGACAACAACCACCTTTACCAGGAGCAAGACCAGTGGGCATTAGATATGCACCAATCTTAGAGAATCAGTAAGAATAAGCCTTAGTGCCTGTTCAAGCCTATTATGAAGAATTTGGTGCACACATGTCTCCAACTGTGTATTACCCACCAGAAGAACCCAAACAACCAGAACCATGGGGCATGATTGGGAATGTTGGAACACCAACAGTTATAAGTGCTTCTGATGAAGAGAGATA
>NZ_QFRV01000290.1:0-1223 GCF_004136805.1 Enterobacter cloacae complex sp. GF14B | reverse complement strand
ATCCAAATCTAAGCCAAATCTCTAATTATTTTCTTGTAGTCTAGGTTGGACATTTGGTGGACCTTGTATCCATGTTTCCTCAACAAGGGTGGCTTTTAGTTTTCACTTTAAGTACTCATCTTTAATAAAGTGTAGGATGGAAAATGTTGAGTTAGTAGATTGTATTTTAGACAAGTGGTGTTTGGTGTACGAATGCTGAAAATGGTTGCAAGGATTCTAACAACGACTTTACCTTAAATAAATTTCTTACTAGGAGTTCTACATATAAATATGGTGAATAAAATTCTAGTGGTTTTGAGATACCATTTGTGTGTGTGTTTTCTTAGATTCACAAACTGGGATGGATAATGCTCCTATGGTTTAGTCAACAACTATAGAATCCATAGATTCTATGGTTTCTGAAGTGCCCAAGATGGATGATATTTCTATACTAGAGTCTAGTGTTGTGCAACTTGAGCAAGCTTGCAATAATGAGAACCAAGAAATTGATGCTTCAAAAATGCAACATACATCAAAAGAGATTGAAAAGTCCACTCACGAGCTATTGTCAATTGCTACTACTTCATGTAGTGTAGATGTTGAGGAATCCATGCTTACAGTTATATTGGATTTAAATGGTCTACTATTGAAACGTTCCCCTCAACCATCCTCACACCACAACTCAGTGTAAATGGATTCAAAAAGATATATTATACTTAGGCCAGGTTGCATCCAATTCTTGAAGACGATTTTACAGAGGTTTAATGTTGCAATTTGGTCGACAGCTACTAGGAATAATGTGTATCAAATCCTTGCAGCACTAAACAACTTAGCTGAGGATACATTGCCTTTCTTTGCAATTTGGTCGCAAGATGTTTGCTACACCGCTCAAACTCAAAAATTGTTTAGACCCGACAATCCAAACGTTAAGGCAATGTTCAAGCCTCTAGCCAAAATTGCCATGGGGTTTGAATGTGATCCACAAAGAACAGTGCTTATTGATGACTCTCCTTACAAGGGATGTATTTCACCAGCAAACAATTGCATTTTTCCACCACAATTTGATGCTCAGAAGATGGTTGACAATATGCTCTTGGAGGAGCTACTGCCATACTTGATTCAGCTTGATGAGAGAAGGGATGTGCGTGATTTAATTGCTTCTAATCGTTATGGACAACCTATAGTGACAAATGATAGTGAATACAAACAAATCATGGAGTATTGGAAGCAGAAAAATGATGTTT
>NZ_QFRV01000029.1:0-54919 GCF_004136805.1 Enterobacter cloacae complex sp. GF14B | reverse complement strand
TGTTTGGCTCGGCGGTTCCGCTGACGCTGGCCCCGTCTTCCGCCACCACCAGGTTGCCCGGTGCGGCAGGTGGGGTGATATCCGCTGCGTTGACCAGCGCCGGTGAGCTCTGGTTGCCTGCGGCATCGGAGGCGACCACGGAGATAATCTCACCGTTGGTCTGCGCAGGGTTCAGGTTGACGACATAGTTGCCGTTGCTGTCGGCAGTGGCGGTCCCGATTTGCAGCCCGGCATTGTTGGTGATGACGATTTTACTGCCCGGCTCGGCGGTACCGGTGATCTGGGTGCCTGCGGAGTTGAGCGTCGCAACCGGCATGTCTGGCGGCGTAAGATCGACGGTAAAGTTGATCGGCTGAGACAGACCGCTCTGGTTGCCTGCCGCATCGGTTTCCCGCAGGGTAATCGAGTGTGCGCCTTCTGCCAGTGGACTCGTCGGCGTGATGCTCCAGGTACCGTTCGGCAGAACGGTGGTGGTGCCGATAACAACGCCGTTATCGTAAACCGTGATCGTGCTGCCCGGTTCGCCTCTGCCCGTCAGGCGCGGCTCTGAAGCATCGGTAAATTGCCCGGCACCGATCGCCCCTTTCAGTACGCCCGTGTCGTCGTTAATGATAAATCCGGAAGGCGTTTGCGGCGCGGTGACATCTACCGTGACGGTAAAGACCGGCGAGGCCGGGCCAGTGTTACCGGCGACGTCGGTGGCGCGCACGGTAAGCTGGTGGCTGCCTTCGCTCAGGTTCACCGACGGCGTAAAGCTCCAGCTTCCGTTACTGCCCACAACGGCTGTGCCAATGGCAATGCCGTTATCATAGATGGTGACCGTCGAGCCCGCTTCCGCCGTGCCGGTGAGCTGTGGCCGTGGGTCGTTGGTGCTGCTTCCACTCCCGAGTGTGCCGGTGCCAGGCGCAACATCATCGGTGATGCTGACGATAGCTGGCGCGCCAGGCGCGACGGTATCGACCACGAAGCTTACCGCCGTGGACGCCGGGCTAGTATTGCCTGCGGCATCGGTCGCGGTGGTGGTAATGGCGTGGTTGCCTTCAGACAGGTTGGTCGACGGGGTAAAGCTCCATTTCCCTGTGGCATCGGCTGTGGCGGTGCCAATCGGTTTCCCGTTGTCATAGAAGGTAATGACGGTGCCGGCTTCACTGATGCCGCTGAAGGTCGGGCGGGCATCGTCCGTGCGTTGTCCGTTGCTCAGCGGGCCTGTTTCGGCGCCTACGTTATCATTGACGGTGACAATCTCCGGTGCATCCGGCGCGGTTAAATCCGGTGCCGTGACCTGAACGCCCGGGCTGGTATTGCCGGACGGATCGGTGGCGGTAGCGGTGATCTGTTCCCCGTTGGTGAGCGGCGTACCCAGATCAATCGTAAATTTCCCGTCGCTACCCGCTTTGCCCGTTCCGATGGTGTTGCCATCGGCATCTTTCAGGGTAACGGTGCTGCCCGGCTCAGCGGTACCGGTGACGGTTTTGCCGTCAGGGGAGACCTCCAGATTGGCCGGGGCATCCGGTGCGGTGAGATCCGGTGCCGTGACCTGACCGCCCTGGCTGGTATTGCCGGATGGATCGGTGGCGGTGGCGGTGATCTGTTCCCCGTTGGTGAGTGGCGTACCGAGATCAATCGTAAATTTTCCGTCGCTGCCCGCCTTGCCCGTTCCGATGGTGTTGCCATCGGCATCTTTCAGGGTAATCGTGCTGCCCGGCTCAGCGGTACCGGTGACGGTTTTGCCGTCAGGTGAGACCTGTAGATTGGTGGGGGCATCCGGAGGCGTGGTATCTGGCTCGGAAGGATTTCCCGGATTGCCGGGATTCGGGCTGTTGTTATCGTCATCTCCGCCACCTCCACCGCCAGTTCCCGCCGCAATGGCAATCCCACCTGCGGCGGCCAGGCCACCCAGCACCCAGGGCCACGCTGCGGCGCCGCCGATATCACTCCCTGACGCCGCCAGTAGGGCGTCCGTGGAGGCGATGGATTCATAGGTTGCGGCACCGGTTGGATCTTCAATCCACCACAGCGCACCGTCGCTCTCCTCAAGCACCAGCTGGCTCACGCCCTGCGCGTCGGTGACGTAGAAATTCTTGAGGGTAATCACTTCGCCCGAGTTGAGGGTAATCACCAGATCGTTTCCGCTGCGGGAGTAACCTGAGATGTCGGCGCGATCCACGTTAAGTTTAACGATTGAGGAGTGATCGAGTGTTATCTGTGTCCCTTCCGTGGTCGTTTCCACGCCAGTTAATTTAGATATAACAGATATTTGGCTCATACAATTATTACTCCAGCTGAGTGATTGGTTACGGCGTGTAAAACAAAGCCATCGTTTCTGAAGAGACGAACGCGCTCCCGGCGAAAATACTGTTTAATAAACAGGATTTACCGTTACTTTCTTTAGCGCGACCGATGCCCGCCAGGATTAAAAGTGGCAACCTCAGGGCAAAGCTAATTATTTACACAGGAAATAGTTGTTTATTTATATGTTTGCGATTTATAAGCCTTATTATTTGTGCAGGTATTGATTTATTTCGTTATGAAAATGATATAGCTATAAATGTCTGAATATGCAAATTAAGTGTTCGTAAACCCATTACGGCTATTGCAGGGGCGATTAATTGATAGCGTTAATATATTTCGTTAGCTATGAGGGCGCGTGGGTAAAGGGTTTTGGCGTTAAAGGGGCAACCCTTAAAACGCTGCTGGTGGGGCGATAATAATAATTAAAATGTGCGGTAAATATTTAATTTTGGTTATGTTTAATTTCTGCTTAATAGTGATTTAAGTTAGGGTAAAATATCTGGTGTATGATATATTTTAAATTCTCTCATTTATAAAATATATTTTTGCGTGCGGGTTAATTTCTGCTACTCCAAAAATAATGTGATTTCTTCTCATGTTTTATAAATAAAAGGCCGCAAGCGTGGCCTTTCAGAGGCAATCGGTATTAGCCTAAAGAAATTAAGCCGATTTCCACGAGGGCGGCTAATGTCAAAAGAATAAAGAGGATAACAACTATTGGTCTGTACATTTTTAAGGTTCCATCCTTGTGTGAAGTCCTGCCCATCGTGTCCGTTGTCATTTTCCATGGTAATGACGTGCTGTCGTTGATGCTCATCAAAGGGACGCAGCAGATTGAGGAAAATCTGCATTCAGGGTTGGAACCATTCAACGCTGTGTGGGTTGCGTGGCGGGGAGCTGTCGCCACTGGCGGATGTGCTCGATCAGGGCTCTGAGCTTGGGGGCCATATTGTGGCGCTGGGGAAAATAGAGATAAAAACCAGGAAAAGATGGAAGAAACGCATCCAGTAAGGAAACCAGCTGTCCTGATTCAATGTACGGTGTGAAGGTGTCCTCGGTGGCAAAGGTTATGCCACCGCCGGCCAGCGCGAGGCTGAGCATAAGACGCAGATCGTTAGTGGTTATTTGTGGTTCAATTGCCACATCGAAAGGGACGCCTGCTTCCTCAAACTCCCAGCGATAGGGGGCAACGTCCGGGGAAGGGCGCCAGCCGATACACCGATGAGCGACCAGCTCACGGGGATGCGCCGGTGCGCTGTGTGTCGCCAGATAGGAAGGTGAAGCCACCACCCGTTCACGCTGCTGGCCCGTAAGGGGAATCGCGATCATGTCTTTTTCGATAACTTCGCCCAGTCTCACCCCAGCGTCATAGCCCGCTGCCACGATATCGAATTCCTCATCTGACACGAAGACATCAAGCGATACCGCAGGATGCGCGGCCGTAAACGAGGCGAGCAGTGGGCCCGAAAGAAACGCTTCCGCTATTGAGGTGACAGCGATCCTGAGCTGTCCGCGCGGCATGCTGTCCGAGGTGACATCGTCAAAGGCCGCCTCAATGTTGGCGATGGGCTCCAGCAACGATTTATGCAACCGTTCACCCGCTTCGGTGAGCCTTACCGAGCGCGTGGTGCGCATCACCAGCAGGGTCTGAAACCCATCTTCGAGACGTCTTATCCCCTGGCTGACAGCGGAACGGGTGATGCCCAGCCGCCCGGCGGCAGCGCTGAAGCTGCGCTCCTCGGCGACCGCCAGAAAAAGCGGTAACAAATTAAGATCAATTTTCATTGTTTAACATCGCTAACCAGTGAGTCCAGTAAAGGCAGGATACAAGAAACAATGTTGAGACTCTATGATTGCTTTGAACTCAACTGAAGGAGCAAAACATGAACAAAGTGATCTTAATTACCGGGGCCTCCAGCGGTATTGGAGAAGGTATTGCCAGAGAGCTGGGAAAGGCAGGCGCAAAAGTTTTCCTGGGGGCTCGCAGGCTGGAGCGTATCCACGCCCTGGCTGATGAAATCCGCAGCGCAGGAGGAGAGGCAGAGGCTCAGGTATTAGACGTTACCAGCCGCCAGTCGATGGCCGCCTTCGTTGAGGCTGCACTGGAAAAGTGGGGCCGCATTGACGTTCTTATTAACAACGCGGGCATTATGCCTCTGTCTCCGCTTTCGGCTGGCAAGCAGGATGAGTGGGAACGCACCATTGACGTGAATATTAAGGGGGTACTGTGGGGAATTGGCGCGGTTTTGCCGATTATGGAAGCCCAGGGCTCGGGGCAGATCGTCAATATAGGCTCGATTGGTGCCTTGTCCGTCGTGCCCACGGCCGCCGTCTATTGCGCGACCAAATTTGCGGTCCGGGCCATTTCCGATGGTTTGCGTCAGGAAAGTTCAAACATCCGCGTGACCTGCGTCAACCCCGGAGTGGTGGAAAGCGAACTGGCCTCGACCATTACGCACGAAGAAACCATGGCGGTGATGGATGCGTACCGGGCTATTGCTCTCAAACCAGCTGATATCGCTCGCGCCGTGCGCCACATCATCGAGGCGCCTGAGAGTGTCGATACCACCGAAATCACCATCAGACCTACGGCCTCCGCAAACTAACGTAGCGGGTCAGGCATCAGCCTGACCCGCTTCACTCTCTTACCGCGGCTGTTCGGGCGGCATAATAAACAGCTCTGCCACGTTCACATGTTCCGGTTCCTGCAACACGTAAGGAATCGAGTCGGCGACATCATCGGCTTTCAGGAACGTCATCTTCTCCTTCAGCTGTTCCATCTGTGCACGATAATTTTTGTCACTGATATGCTCGAATAATTCACTTTCAACGGCACCCGGCTGAAGCGAGGTGACGCGAATGTTGAACTGAGGCGCCAGCTCCACGGACGGGGGGGTTATATGCCGCTGCCAATGGTCGAGGAAGATTTCGCAGCGGGAAAACGGGTTACGCTGAACGTGCAGATGCAGCCCGACGTCGGGACCGGTTTTTCCATGCGGGCAGTGCACCTGGAAGAACATCCGCCCGGCCAGGCCAGATGCTGGTTCGTTAACACGCTGAAAGGCTGACATGCCGGGTATCAATAGCATCGTTGGGTAGCCAGCATTCATTGCTCAGGAGGGCTTACCACTCTCTCATTGCGCTGGTTGGAACCCACGGTGTTACCGGCGCGATCCGAAATCTCATACTCAATGGTAACGTTATGCCTGGTGGTCGGTGTGACGGTGATGTCCTTGATCCTGCTGCCCGAATCGGGGGGAAGCGTGAGGCTTGTATTGCCTTTAGCCAGCACCCGACCATTTTGCTTCACCTGCCACTTCAGACGACACGCCTCACAGGCGGACCAGGTGTCATTGATCGCCCACAGGCGAACCGTTGCTTCGCTTCCCTGACGCCACACCGCCGTCACGGGTTCAATCGACGGCAGAATAGGCTGATAGGCTTTTTGCAGGGCGTAGTAGCCCGCTTTCGGCTTACGCAGATAATCCACGACGCCCCAGTTGATGGAGGGCCAGGTTTCTACAAACATAAAGTGGAAGAGGGCAGTTACCGGCTGGTAGCGCTGCCGACGATAGCTCTCTGCCGCCATTGCCACCAGCTCTGCCTGGTAACGCTGGGTGTTGGCAATCATCTCCTGAATGGTATTGCCCCGCGGAATATTGGCAAATTTAAAGGTCTGGAAGGGCTGGAAGTTATGGTATTTCCAGTGCGTCCAGCCGGGATCGTCGGCGGCGGTGCTTTTCGGCCACATCAGGCGGGCGGGAATGATGGTTTTCAGGGTTGAGAGTCGCGGTAGCGCCTGAGCGCCAAACTCCGTGATGATCGCGGTTTTGGCGGGGCCAAGAAGATCGCGCATGGTGCCAAAGTACCATCCGGCCCAGTAGTGTTCTTCCACCGCAGAAAAACGATGCACTATGCGCGAGGTATCTTGCGAAAGCGCGTCTCCGACGCGTTTCGTCAGCGTCTGGTTCAGGTTTTTATTCCAGTCGGGAAAGCGTTTTTCCATCCACGGTGAATTCCATGGCGGCTCGTTATGACCGCCCCAGACGATAATGGCCGGGGAATTACCAAACTGTTCAACCATCTCGCGGGTCTGTCGCACGGCATTATTCGCGAAGGCGTCGCTGTTATTGTAACCCCATTGCAGGGGGACATCCTGCCAGATCATCAGCCCCATTTCGTCAGCCACATCGTAAAGTGCCCGGCCTGCCACATGCGAGTGAACGCGTATCGCGTTGGCGTTCATTGCCTGCACCAGCCTGAAATCGCGGCGATATTTTTTGCGTGTCATGGTGCTAAGCCACGGGGAGCCGATGTAATTACTCCCTTTGATAAACAGGCGTTTGTCATTAAAGAGCCAGCCCTTGTTGTCAGGCTGCTTCACTATCTTGCGTAACCCGGTACGGGCAACTGCGGTATCCATCACTCCTTGCTTATCCGTCAGGGTTGCGCGCACTCGGTACAGGTTTGGCCTGCCATAGCCCACTGGCCACCAGAGCCTGGCGCCTTGCATTGGCAGCGTGACGCGAAGCGATTGCGGCTTTCCGTCCGTTCTCGCAAGGTTTACAGGGAATTTCTGCTTTACAGGCGGGCCCGTAAAATTGTCTGGCGTGGCCGACAGGCGCAAAGTTACGTCACCGGCAGACAATGCCCGGTAGCGGATCTCGGCGTGCAGCGCTGGTTTGCTCAGCCCTTCACGCCAGTCCGGACGCAGTATTACCTCGTCGATGGTCACTCCGCGGCTCAAATGTAGCTTTACCGGCGACCAGATCCCCCCGGAGTTGGCATCCTGGCCGTCCTCTGACCAGGCCCCGCCAGGGCGGGTATCGTGCTGGTTAAGTACGCCTTTAACCATCGTTTTATGCAGCGGCCAGATTGTTTTCGGATCTTCCCAGGGACTGTCCACCCGCACGGCGAGCTTATTGTGTCGCTGCAAAGCATCGCTTATGTCTACCGAGAAGCGCTGAAAATACCCCTCGTGATGGGCAAGATGCCTGCCGTTGAGCGTGACGTCGGCAAAATAGTCCACGCCATCAAAGACCAGGGTGGCCATGGTATCGGGCGCGCGCCTGGGCAGGGTAAATTCGTGCCGATACCAGAGGGCACCCTGATGATCGTATCCGGCGCTGTACCAGTTGGCCGGAACCGCAATCGATCGCCAGTCGCGGTCAGGCGCGCTGGCGCCATCAAAGGTGCTGAGGTTGGCGTCATGCACGCGCCACATTCCGGCCAGTGACCAGGTTACGGGCTGGCTGGCCTGGGCCAGCAGAGGGCTAATTGCCAGCAGCAGAAGAAGCCTGATCATCTTTAACCTCCTGTGCTCTGCGGCGCAGCCAGGCCGCAGAGCGTCTGGCCTCCTCGATAAGCTCGCCATGTAAAACGCTCAGCCCCGTCTGGTTCAGCGAGACCGCCTGACTCTCCAATTGCTGGAGCACTTCTGAAAGACGAATGAAACCGAGGGTGACGGCTTCGCCGCGAAGCTTATGAGCGGCCCGCCGTAGGGCATCGCGGTCATTATGCGCAATGTTCAGCGCCATGGCTGCCACCGCCTCGTCAAGACCGTTGCCGAACAGCGCCAGCAATTCATTAACCAGTTCAGGATCGTCCGCGCACTGTTTTAACAGCTGTGCCTCATCCGGCAGACCCTTATCTTCTCCGGCGAGAACATGGGCTATCTCCTCCCTGAGCGCCTCCTGACTTACCGGCTTGGCAATATAGCCGTCGAAGCCCATTGCCAGACAGCGCGCCTTGTCACCCTGCATGGCATGGGCGGTCATCGCGATGGCGGGCTGGTGGCTACGCCCCCGCGTCAGTGTCTCCTCACGAAGCAGGCGAATGGCCGTTTCACCGTCCATTTCTGGCATTTGCAAGTCAACCAACATCAAATCCCAGGACTGTTCACGCCAGCGTTCGAGGGCCTCCCGGCCATTGGATACCACTTCGCAACGGTGGCCGAGCTGCTCCAGCAGGCGTCTGGCGACTTTCTGATTCACCAGGTTGTCCTCGGCCAGAAGAATGTGAAGTCCGCCCTGCGCCGGTACAGGCGAGGTGACGGGAGAGGGAGAAAGAGAAGGGGGCGATGCCAGATGTGGAGCGGGTGCCAGGACGCTGGCTATGGTTTGATAGAGTTCACGTTGGGCAACCGGCTTATGCAAATAGTGGGCAACCCCGATGCGCTTGAGCATATTGGCATCGAAATGGCGGCTCATGGAACTGAGCATAATGATGTGGCTTTGCTCGGCCTGCGGCATAACAGAGAGCTCAATGGCCAGCGATACACCGTCCATATCCGGCATCTGGGCATCCAGCAGGATCAGCGGCCAGTATCCCCTTTTTGCGGTCAGGCTTAACGCTTCCCCGGCGTTGTTAACACAGGTCGGTGTCAGACCCATCTGGCGAAGCATGGTGTCCAGCAGCCGCAGGTTGGTACTGTTGTCGTCTACCACCAGTACCGATTCGCCGTTAAAGCGTGCTACAGGAGCATCGGTTGCTGAGACAGCCAACTGACCTTCCAGTGGCAACGTAAAAGCAAATTCGCTGCCTTCACCCGGCTCGCTCTGAACCGTTAGCTCTCCGCCCATCAGACTTACCAGGCGGGCAGAAATGGTCAGCCCGAGGCCAGTACCGCCGTAGCGGCGGGTGGTAGAGCTATCGGCCTGGCTGAACGCCTCGAAAATGGCTTTTTGTTTCTCCATCGGGATGCCAATGCCGCTGTCGCGTATGCGAAAACGCCAGTGCCCTTCACTTTCTGTAGGCTCTATTGCCAGCATAACCTCACCGTGATGGGTGAACTTCAGCGCGTTGCCCAGGAGATTAGTCAGAATTTGACGTAGTCGGGGACCATCAACGATGAGCACTTCCGGCACCCCCGGAGCGATATCCACCAGCAGTTCAATGCCTTTTTCGCTGGCGGAGGGCATATGCGGGCGGATGAGCGACTGCACAAAGGGGCGGATTTCCAGCGGCTCTGTATCGACGGTCATCTTACCTGACTCAATGCGTGAGAAATCGAGAATGTCATTGATGATATGCAGCAGTGACTGCGCTGAACTCATCACCAGAGAAAGATATTCACGCTGTTCGGGGGTGAGCTGTGTATCGAGGCAGAGCTGAGTCATGCCCAGAATGCCGTTCATCGGGGTGCGAATTTCGTGGCTCATGTTGGCGAGAAATGCACTCTTCGCCTCGTTGGCCTCCCGGGCCACTTTCGCCGCTTCAATGGCTAACAACTCGGCCTCCTTGCGGCGGGTGATGTCCTGTAGGGTGCCGATCACCCGTTCGGCCTGCTGCTGCATACTGAGGGTGACCACCTGTCCCGAAACCAGCATCCAGCGCCAGCCCTGCGTCGCGTGTTGCACGCGAATCTCACTTTCAAACACCGGCATGTGCTCCTGCCTGGAGGCGATCATCGCGTTGCGCAGGACGGCACGATCCTCTTCATGGACCAGATTCAGTAAAAAGCGCAGCGGGTAGTGCAGCTGCGTACGCGACTGACCCACCATCGCCAGCAACGTATCGTTCACCTCCAGGCTGTCGTGAGAGACCTGCCAGTTCCAGATGCCGATCTGAATGGACTCTGCGGTCAGTAAAAAATCATCGTGCAGCTGCTGGCGCGAGCGCTGGGCGTCGTCAAGCTCGGTAATATCGGTATGCAGGCTGAGAATGCCGCCATCGGCGAGACGCTGGTGCTGCACGTAGAGCCGCCGGTTTCCCGACTGCCGCACCTCTCGATGGCTTGACTGACGGCAGTTGCGAACGATCGCTTCACGCAGGGTCCGGCGGCGGGTGGAGTCGATGTTATAACCCGCATCAATAAATTTCTCCGCCAGGCTCTCGAGGGAAGCGCCGGCGATCAGCCAGGGGGCGATCACCGGGTAAAAGCGCGATATCTGGTCATTCCAGGCCAGCAGATGCTCGGCGGGATCGTAAATCATCACCCCCACAGGCAGCGCGTTGAGATCGAAACGGGATGTGGCTCGCATGGTTACTCACCTCTGGCCTTATAGTGCAGCTCCGCCTGGCGGCGCAGATACTCCAGCCCGGGGGCAATTGCCATCGCCCAGGCTGTGAGGATCTCTTCATCGCAAAGTGGATCGCAGGCGCGCACGGTCCTGAGCATTGCCTCCCGCCAGAGGCCGAAAAATCGGGGTGGCAGGCCTAGTCCTTCATCACTCTGCTCCCGCGCCAGGCGTTCCAGAAAATCGGGTACAAACAGCGCACCGTCAACGGCAAGCATGGCGAAAAAGCTCTTGAAGATCGTCTGCTGGCCATCTCCGCCCTGGTCCCGGGCAAAGTGCTGTTCTGTCTCCGGTGACATATGGACAAACGTTTCCCAGAACGTTTCAAAAAAGTGCCGTTTATCATTTTCCGGCAGGACGCGGTTCAGGCTGGCGTCAAAGAGATCGCGATAAAATTTCATGGTGCGGCCCTCAAGGCACGTTCGCCGGGCAGACAGAGGCCGGGCGGATTGAAAGGATCCGACGTGCGGCGGGCAAAATAGCCATCATTCTTCACAAGGCCGTTTTCAAACAGCGGTCCGGCGTTGTGTTTGTACAGCAGCGCTTCCAGCACCATGGCGTTCGTCGAGAGGGTTAGCGTCGGGTTGATATCGCCGGTGGCCTCAACGCGGCCCTCAAACCAGCCCTGTTGCGGGTTATTCAGGTGTCGGGTTATAGCCATCAGGGCATCGGTATATTCGTTTTCCCACAGCGTCCAGAGCATGAAGACCGCTTTGGTGGTCACCTGTGCCAGCCGGGGATAGCTTTTACCGTCATCGCCCAACGTATTCCAGGCGTAACCATTTCCCCAGACGGTGTCCTCGACGTGCCATGGCGCCTGAGAGAGGTAAAAATCGGCGCGTGCGGTGAGTATGCCGTCGTGCTCCCAGCGCGTTTTTTGGCTGAGCCATACTCCTTCGGCCCGGGCGCGCAGCCTTTTTTGAATATCGACGGCCACTCCGGGAGCCTGCCAGCCAAACTCCAGACCCGGGAGCATCGCGGGGAGGGTGGAGAGCAGCGATGGCTGCCAGGTTGTTCTTGGATCGCGCGCGTCAACGGCGAGGCTGCGCTGGTACATGATGACGTTCTGGGAAGGCGGGGAAAATGCCTTGCCCGCCGGGAATCCCCACAGCCGAAACGCGCTGGCGGCATATTCGCTTTCACCCAGCCGCAGTTCGTCGCGTACCAACAGCTGTTCGTTCTGCTCGGACGCAGACCACAGCTCCCCGTCTTTATCCACCACCGGACAAAAATTCCAGCGCAGGATGATTTTTTCCAGATATTCGCGGTACTCAGGTGCTCGCTCGGCAGTGAGACGCAGGGCCAGCATCAGCCGCGCCATATCTTTCGCCGACCATCCGCGCTGCGCCGGTTTTCCTGTGAAATCGATGGGCGTGGCCGTACGGCTGGAATAGAGTCTGCCTGGCGTGCGGGTTTCGGTCAGCGTCAGGCGATTGAGTGTTCCGAGCAGGCGCGTCAGCCGTGCATCAAACTCGGCCGCCTGGATCAGACCCAGCTCGCGAGCTGCCAGCAGGGCGATAAGCGTATCGCCCATTTGCCACAGCGTAACGCGTGGCTGTTTATCGCTACCGTTGACCAGCCCTGTCTGAGGCTGTGTGTTATTCTCAAAATAGCGCCAGGCGATACCCGCCCACTCCCGCTCCTGTGGGGTCAGGCTACTGATGCGAGCGGTGGTGTGCCAGCCGCCTTTGGTCAGCCAGCGCCACCCTGCGCTTTCGCAGCTGAACAGGGCGAAGGCGATAATAAGAATGAGGACGGCGGCAGCCAGCCAGCGGGCTAAGGTCTTAAGCATTGTGCGGTCACCGGCGGCAGTTTCACAGGCTCGTCCGTATTACAGGTAGCACATTGACAGGCCTGGCAAGCGGGTTTGGTGCGCAGAGTGGTCCCGGTTTGTTCACACCATGTCTTCACTGCGGGCGTACTGTTCAGGAATGGACGGTTGCGCGAGGCATTATTAGGCTCAAAGAGATCCACCAGCTTTTTTTCCCACAGGGAAGGGGCAAAGTGGGGATCTTTGGGATTATCGCTGTTGAACTGCAACAGCTTGCCCTCTTTTTTGAACAGCAATGCTTCAAGCATGATGCCGTTGTTATTGGCCGTGAATTCTTTGATGGGGCCGTCGCCGTTTTCGTACAGCCCTTCATAGTAGCCTTTGCCCGCCTCGTTGGCGTTTTCAATGGCGTCCAGCAGGCGGTCGGTATAAGGCGAATTCCAGAGAACCCACATCCCGAGCGCCGCTTTCAGAGAGACGGCGGCCGTATTGGGAACGTACACGCCTTTATCGGTGATGGTGTTCCAGTTGAAGCCGTCGCTAAAGACGGTGTCGTAGACGAAGTAGGGTGACTGATCGAGTTGATGCTCAGAGCGAGCAGATAAAATACCGGTGATGGCGTAGCGATTCTCCTGCGCCTGGTAAACCCTGTCGGCGAAGTTTTTCATCCACGGATGGGTGTAGTCACGCGGGCTGTTTTCCCTGTCCGTCGGTTTGTCGAAACCAAATTCGAGGCCGTAAAGCACATAGGATTCGGTTACGACGTAATTATGCTGGCTGGTAAGGCGCGGATCGCGCGAGTCATAAGGCACCATTACGCAGTAGATCTCAGCCAGCTCGTAGGGCTGAGGCTGGCTGGCCTGACAGGTGCCAAAGCCCCACAGCGCAAAGCCCGCTGCACCATACTCTTCGTAGCCCAGCCGCCCCTCCTGCACGTACTTTGGCTGGCCATTTTCCAGGTAGGCTCCGTACATCATTCCACAGGGGTTGATGACGTTGGTGAAGTTCCATCCCAGCAGCACGTTATCAATGCTGTTGCTGTATTCCGGATAGCGCTCCTTAATGACCTTCAGCCAGATCAACATCCTGCCGATGTCCAGCGCCGAGAAGCCAATCTCGCCAGGTTTGTTCTGGTAGTTAACCTTCTGACCTGTGATGGTGTTATAGGCTTTATTGGGCAGTTCGTTGCGGAATAAATCCAGTTTGTTCAGGGTAGCGAGTAATTTCAGCATTCTGCGATCGAACTCAGCTTTATCAATAATCCCCAGCTCCCTTGCGGCCGTCATCGCGGCCATATAAGAGGCGCTGTCCCACATAGTGGTTGAGGGGTATTTATTAACGGCATTTACCAGGCCGGTTGTGGGCTGATAGTTAGCAACGAAATATTGCCAGGCGTTTTTGGCAATAGTCATCTCGCGAGGCGTGAGTTCGCCGCTACGCGGTGGGTAATCAGAAGCGGGAAGTCCAGCCGCTGCCTGTGCCGCAGAGAGTGAGAGCCAGCACGCCACAAGCCCGGCCAGAAGAGGAAAAAAGAGTATTGATTTCAGCTTCATGGCTTCGCTCCTGCTGAAGAGGTTTGGGGAGTGGCGGGGCCAGGGCAGGCCAGACAAAGCATTTGACCGTGGGCAATGTACGCCAGGCTTTCGAGGACGACCGCATTGGTATCGGCATCAACGATCTCGTTCACGCTGCTGTTGAGGTTAAGCCCGCGCTGCCAGCCCTTGCCCGGTACCTGTAGCTTTTGCACCTGCTGGCGCAGTGCTTCGCTCCAGCCGTTGCGGAACAGGGCGTACCAGGCAAAGGCGGTGCGGGTCGAAGTCATCGCCGTTTGCTCCGGCGTGGCGTCAAGCAGAGCGCTATTTTGCAGCGGCTGGCGATTGGGCAGATCGTTGACGTAATCCGGCGCGGGCTCGGCGTAATCGGTGCTGATCGGCGGCTTGCGGACCCGAAGGCTATGTCGACGCTGTTGGATCTGCATTATGCGCCATGTGATTTCTGCGCTCTGCGCATCAAAACCCAGCTCAAGCCCCGTTAATAAATAGGGAAGGCTGATAAGCGAAGGTTGGCGACCCCACGGCGTACGCAGCCCCTCGTCGGGCACCATTATTCCGTCGATGTCGATCATCTGCTGCCCTTCTGGTGGATTCGTCACTGCCAGTCCCGCCGCGCTGTCGATCAGCCGAAGCGTATGGCTTGCATAAAGACGATAGCCGAAGCTGTTTCTCGGCTCGTCCGTCGCCAGCGCCCAATGGTGGAGCGGGACCGCGGCCTGGCTGGTGGTGTTATTGGCAATCAGGGCGCCCATCTTCCAGCGATCGAGCAGATTGCGTACGGCGCCAGCGTGCTGAGGATAACGCCACAGCAGCGTTTGCAGGGCGTTAAGCAGGCGGCCCATGCCGATAGCCGAGGCGTCCGGTTTGCCCAGGGTCTCAAGTGTGTCGGCATGGTAATAGGCGGCGGGCAGCCCCTGAGGATTGAGTGGAAGGCTTGCGAGGGCCGCCAGTGCGGCCGCGATGCGTTCATCAAACTCCTCGGAAGTAAGAACGTTGAGCTGCCTGGCGGCTGCAACCGCAAAAAGATAGCTGCCGGTGCTCCACAGGCTGAGCCAGGGTTCGCCGTCGTGCGCGTTGGCCAGGCCATTCGGCTGCGTGTTGTTCACATAATATTGCCAGGCCACCCGCGCCCAGATGGCTTCTTCGAATGTCAGTTCACGCGGAGCGGGCAAGGGTGGGAAATCGTTACTCAGCGATATCCCTGCGCTGCTCTCAACGCGTGTCGGCATCTGTTTTTCAACCCAGACGACAATAGCGAATCCCAGCAGAAAGCCGAGCAGAATGGTGAGGTAGCTGCGGGCTGACAAAAGTGCGTCGCGTTTTCTCATTCGCTCACCTCTTCTTCAGCCGGGGTCCACATGGCGGCGAAGATCAGCGGCAGCATGGCGGCAATGTTGACTGCACCCCAGAAGATATTGATAACGTAGCCGGACGGATCGTCAACCTGCCCACGTGCAACCTGAATACCGCCCCAAATCAGCCCCGCCAGCGTGAGCACGACGATGGCGATTTGCGGTTTCACCAGGTATAGAAACCGTCCCGTCTGCCTCTCTTTGGGGGTAACGTGGAATTTGATCTGCTCTCCGCGCAGGACTGTGTTGAGCGCGCGCAAATTCATGGAGAAGAATGAGAGATACGATGCTCTGCCATCCCAGGCTGATATTCCCCAGGTGCCGAACATAAACGCCAGCTCCGAAACAATAAAAAAGGGCAAAAAATGAAGATAAAAGGGTTCAGACCAGGCTGATACAGGCGGAATGCCGGTAAACAGGTAAACAATGGGCGATATCAGGAAAACAGTGTTCCACACGCAGGCCAGATAGGACCAGAAGGTGGTGGCGTACATCAGCGTTTGCGGCAAAGAGAGCTTAAAACGGCGGCGGCTGAAAATATTGTCATGGAACAGAATATCCAGTGAACCCGCGGCATATTTGAAGCGCTGGATCATCCACGTCAGCATATCCTGCGGTGAGAGCATTTTCGATTCGATCCGCGGGTGCATTACCGAGCGCCAGCGGCGGGCGGCATCGCCGTGGAGCAGGATGGAGGTATAAATATCTTCTGAAACGTGAAATTTATAGGGCGTGAGTTCCGTGTCGAAGGCCACGTGGGGACGCATGGCGTCCTGAAGGGTTTCACGCATGACGGGATCGCGAATGTCCCGCGTGTGGCGATCGATCTCTTCTTCTATCGTCCAGACGTAGCTGCGCAGCGCTGCCTGCATTACCGCTTCGCGCCTGTGTACAGAGGCCGCACCGCAGCAGAAGGCGGCGTTGGCCCAGTTTCGCCGTCGCAGAATGACGTCATAAAACATGCGCGGATCGTTAAAAAAGGGATCGCGGCCGATGGTTACTGGCCCGATGAACTTCTGGGCGAGCCATCCCAGCCCGTATCCCGTTTTGCCTGCTTTTCGCCCAAGCCAGCGCGCGAGGTTTTCCCCCTCCGGCAGGTCGAAGAACCACTGCGGTGTCTGAACCCAGGCCACGTCAGGGTCACGAAAGTAGCCCAGCGTGTGGCTGAGCAGAGTGGGGAAGACCCGGGTATCGGCATCGCAAATGATCAGGAAATCACCGTCGGTTTGCTCAAGTCCGTTTCGCAAGTTACCGGCCTTAAAGCCAATATTGGTCTGGCGGGAGATGTAGTTTGCGCCTTCCTGATCGCAGACGGCTTTCATCTCCGGACGCCGGCCATCATCGAGCACGTGCACCTTGTAGTCCAGCGGGCCGGGGTAATCCATCTTCATGGCGTCCCGAATTGAAAGCCTGACCAGCTCAACATCTTCTGAATAGGTTGCGATAAAAAGATCGACCTTGATGGGTCTTGAGGCTTCCGCGTCTTCGGAGCGCAGGCAATCATTGATCTCAATCGGGGGCGGATTTTGCGGCGGATCGTCTTCTTTCCACAGGTTTATGGTGAATAGGACTGTGCCGATCCAGGCCAGGGTTTCAGCCAGCACTAATGGAATGGCATACCACAGCGCGTCGGTATTTAAGGAAGCTGTCCAGCGCCAGTAAATATAATTAGCGCCTAAAATCAGCGAGGCAACCGCCAATACCTGCCATGTTAACATGACCCATCGCGGTGTCTTAAGCGGTTCAGGCGGCTGGCGATGTTCAAAACGGGTAAAATAAAAATCCATAGAGAAGGATATCCTGTTTCCACGATAGTTATTAATTACAGACCCGTTACTGACAGGGAGCGCAAAACGGAAAATAACGTCCGTAAACAAAAAGTAAAGTAAGTGTAGATGGCGGAGGAAATAATTCCAGAGAGGTTAAAACTCGATTGTTTACACGCGCTAAAATAACTGTTAACTACGCTTAATAATATTTGAAGCGTTATCAAAAATTGCCAGATGCTTTTGTTTACGCTATCTAAATAAAATACAAGAAACTTTTTAGCATGGAGAACGCGACGCCCCATGAGCCAGATTGCGCCTGTGCTTATAAATAAAGACGTTGAAAAACCAACGACATGGCGTTACATCGCGTCGGATAAACGTGATTTACGTATTGATTTTATGCGCGGTATCGCCTTAGTGATGATGGTGGTGGCGCACACGGAAGTGATGTCGATATTTAATATAGTTACCTGGGAAAGGTTTGGTCTGGTCACCGGCGCTGAGGGTTTTGTGATCCTTTCAGGATTTATGCTGGGAATGTTAAACCGTGTAAGATTGCAAAAAGCAGTATTGTTGACTATATCCTGGGGGCTTTATCTGCGTGCATGGAAAATATATCGGATAAATATCATCATTATTCTTTCATTTTTACTGTTAGGATATCTGCCGTTTATTAACGTCTTTGAGGTGACCCATTTTACCGATCGTTACTCAGGTACAACCTGGTCACTGTATCCGGTGACGCCGCAAATTAAAGAAACCTGGTTTAACATTGTCCTCTACCTGCAAATTGGCCCTCATCAAACGCAAATCCTTGGGCTCTATATTTTTCTTCTGCTGTTAAGCCCCCTGTTTTTGGGGATGCTCCAGAAAGGATACGTCTACTGGCTGCTGGGTTTATCGTTGCTCGTCTACGGCGGCTGGCAGATGTGGCCGGTACGCGCTACGCCGTCTCAGTTTGAATTCGCGTTTCCGCTGCTGGCCTGGCAGTTTATTTTCGTGCTGGGTATGTGCAGCGGTTGGTACAAAGAGGATTTGATCTCTTTTGCCCGTACGCCCGCCGGTAAGGTCGTGCTCGTGGCGCTGGTGATAATTGCGCTGCTTCTTGGCTTTATCGCCCAGAACCATACCAACCCGTTTATGCCGCCCGCACTGCTAATGCACAGCCTCTCGCCGGAGGACTTCAACGCTTTTTATCATACCTGGGCGGCAAAAAATGGCCTTGGGCCCGTCAGGGTACTTAACGATATCTGTCTGATGGTGACCGTCTATTTGGTGCTGACCTGGTGCTGGCTGCCCCTGTATCGCCTCGCAGGCTGGTTTCTTATTCCGCTGGGTCAACATTCGCTTTATACCTTTATTTTGCATGTCTACGTCGTATTTCTGGTAAGCCAGTTCGTCACGTTCGATCTGTGGCGCCAGGACTGGATAGTGAACACCTTCATTCACGCTGCGGCGCTGGGCGTGCTGTGGCTGATGGCGAAATATAACGTCGCCGCGCGCTGGATACCTAACTAAGGAAGGGCTGATGCGGGATAAATTTTTGCTGACCTGCGCACTGCTGTGCGTTGCCACTGGCGCAGAGTCGGCGCCGAAGGACGATGCGGATTCACTACGTGACAAGAACGGCGAGCCGGTGCAGGCTGGCGTGTTCACCAGCCGCTGGGGTCGCCTGTTCTCCGGTAATGAAGACGTCTTCTCTGGCGCGCTGAGCTTTAGTTCGGGACTAAAAGAGCAGTGGATGACTATCCCTAACAGCTCGGACACCGCAGAGCAGAAACGTAAATACAACCAGACGCTTAATCTCAGCCTGCAATACTCACCCTACAGTTACTGGTTTGCGAACGTGACATCGCGTTTGCCGGTGACGGACACCAGCCGCTACACGGCCGATTTTCGTTACAGTTTTGGCTATGATGACTGGCATGCCAACACTTTCAGCCTGGTGTACAGCAATTACGGGGATAACCGCTTCTGGACGTCAGGAAACCGTCGCCACACCTATTTTGAGCAGGGGGCCGTGACGCTGGCGTATAAATTTTCACTGCCGAAACCGATAGAGAATACGCTCCTGATTAACAAAGGCGACTCTATCATTTGCCAGATGGGCTACAGCTGGGTTCCGCGTTATTACGATCTGGACAGCAACGATATCCGCAAAAACAAGAACGTGGTATTGGGCGGGTGTGGTTATACCTTTAAGCAGCACTTCTTCGTGCGCGCCACGGCGTTCTGGTTTCCGGACAGCAGCCAGCAACAGCCCTGGAACGGCGACTACAGCTATAGTTTTGGCTATGCGGGTTATACGCCAGGTTCATTCTCTGTTCAGTATGCTAACTACTCCGGCACCCGTTACCCCGGTCACCAGAGCGGCAGCGGTAAATTCCGGGAAGGCACCGTCAGCGTCATCTGGTTCTTACCGCTTTAGGAGGGCGTATGTTGTCACAGCACGTCCTGATAGTTGAAGACTCACTGGTTTATCGTCGCCTGCTTAGCCGAATGCTGACGCAGTGGGGGTATACCGTCTACGAGGCGGAGAACGGCGTTGCCGCGCTTGAGATCCTCGAAAACCAGCCAGTCAGCCTGGTGATCAGCGACTGGGATATGCCGGAAATGGATGGCCTGACGTTGTGCCGGGAGGTTCGCAGCCGTCAGTTCGGACATTATGTTTATTTAATTTTGCTTACCGCACGCGAAGAGCCGGGCGATCTGACGGTGGGGTTTGACGCCGGTGCGGATGATTTTCTCAACAAGCCGGTCGAGCAGAGTGAGCTACGGGCGCGATTGCACGCGGGGGCACGGGTTCTGTCCCTTGAGGCCACGCTTGCTACGCGTAATGCACGCCTCAGTGAGGCGTTAAGGCAGATAGAGCAAGACCTTGAAGTGGCGGCGCGGATCCAGCAGTCGGTTCTGCCTGCGCATCAGTTGCGTTACCGGGATTACTTTGCAGACTGGATTTTTTTGCCGTCAGCCTGGGTGTCCGGCGATATTTTCAATGTCTTCCCGCTGGACAATCACCTGGGATTCTACTGTGTAGATGTGTCGGGGCACGGCGTTGGTGCGGCGATGATGTCACTTGCCGTGGCCCGTCAGTTTCTGCATGGCAGGGCGGTAGAGCGTTTTCTGTTTGCAGACGATAGCGACGTTGCCTCCCCTGCGGAAGTCGTTCGGATCCTGAATGGTCGCTTTTGCAGCGAAGAGGTTGAGATAATGAGTTATTTCACCATGATTTACGGTGTTATCGACCTGACAACAGGTGAAGGCAAGCTTTGCCAGGCCGGGCATCCTACGCCGTTCATTGTGAACCCTGGCGGCGAGGTCAGGACGGTCGGTGAAGGCGGCGCGCCGGTAGGATTGATGCCGGATCTCAGCTGGTCAGACGTAAGCTTCTCGCTGGCGCCGGGTGAGCGCCTCTGCCTGTTTAGCGATGGCATCACCGAGTGTGAAAATCCTGACAACGAACAGTTTGGTCAGGCTCGTTTGCAGCGTCGGCTTCAGGATGACGCCACGCTCGCACTGGAACGGCTCTTACCGCAGTTTGCGCAGCATCTTATACGCTGGCGCAGCGGAAAATGCCGTGAACAGCAGGCCATGGCAGACGATGTTTCCTTATTAGTGATTGAGCGTACAGGAGTAAACGATGAACATTGATACAGACCGACTGGACGACGTAAACATTATGACGCCTTCGGTGCGCCGACTGGACGCCTCGGTGGCGGCGGTATTTAAGGAAACTATTGCCCGGGAGATTGGGGTGGATCGTAAAGCCCTGATAGTCGATTTCAGCAAAATCGATTTTATCGACAGCAGCGGCCTTGGCGCACTGGTTTCCCTGCTGAAGATGATGAACGGTAAAGGTGAAATGATGCTGTGTGCGCTGAACCCCGGTATACGCAACATGTTCACCCTGACCCGTATGGATCGCATATTTCGCATTTGCCCGGATCGCGCTACGGCACTTTCGCATCTAAATCAGTGAGTTGACTGTGGCTAACGACATTACTTTTCCCGCCACGTTAACCTCCGTCTCGCCGCTTGCGGCATGGCTTGAGCGTCAGATGGCTTCGCTGTCCGTTAGCGATGACTGGCGCTTTGCGCTCGATCTCGCCGCCTGTGAAACGGCTACCAACATTATTCGTCATGCGCTACATGAGGATCCGGAACGTTGCTTCACCGTGGAGTTCATCGTTACCGTCTCGGACGCGGCGCTGCGTTTTACGGACGATGGCGATAAATTTCCCGCTGAACGTCTCGCGGCGGTGCGTGACGACGCGACGTTCGATGCCTCTCTTTTGGCTGAAAGCGGCAGAGGACTGAAACTCATTTTGTTGTATGTGGATAATTTCACGGTAGAAAATATTGCAGGGAAAAATATCACCGTTCTGGAGAAGAGGATGGTCGGATAATTGTGACGTTTAAGAAGGTCCGATCAGGGCTGTATGTGGGTATTCACAATGGCGCAGTGATCAATCTGCGCCAGTATCGTGATGACGAGCACAAGCCCAGTCAGGCCTCCGCCTGCCATTTTGCCAGTATCGCACCGGCCCGACGGGCCGTAGCTGGCAGGATGTCGGCATCCGCCACGTAGCCATCAGGATCGATACAGCGATTGTGTTCTCTCGCCTCGTGCAGGATCGCCTCGTCCCAGTAGAGGCGCTTACGCTGATCGCCCCGGGTCGTCAGAATAAACTCCACATTGCCATCAACCGCGCGGTAGCGGCGCCAGCTGTTTGCCGGAATGGAGATCACCGAACGTTCCGGGGCGATAATGCTGACTTCCTTACCCGCCTCGTTCCAGGTCACCTCCAGCTGGCCTTTAAAGACCATGATCACCTGAATATCCGGGCAGAGATGGCGACCGACAATGTGGTCGTCAGCAAGACGCAACCATTCGACGGAAAAACCGTGCGGGCTCAGGATAGCGGGAGCGGAATCCCGATCCTGTGAAATGCCAAAACCGATAACCGGCGCAATTTCGCCGCCGTGTCCCGGCAGCACCGAATCCAGCAGTCCCTGTGCTGACCAGCGGCGGTCATCACCGGTTACCGCACGCTGGCGCATCTCCTCAACGCTGTAGTCACGCAGACCGGCAATATATTGCTCTGACAGCGGCGTCAGCAGCGCGGCGGGATCGGGCTCTGGTTCACCTGGCTCCTGCGCAATCAGCATATTATCCTTGCTGAGATACATACCGTATTCGCTGGCGGCCGCCAGCACTGACGGGTGCCAGATGATGCCGCCCGTGTTGTCCCCGCCGAGCACGGTAAATACCATGCCGCAGGTATCTTCTTTACTGACGTTGGTGAAACCGCGGAAGATCCAGGTCGGTATTGAGAGGATGGTGGGCGCGCTAAATTCAGCTTCATGCTCGCCGTTGGCGCCCCAGCGAAAACGCCACGTCCCTTCATGGATCAAGAACACTTCTGCGGTGAAATGCAGATGCAGGTTATTCGTCACCCCTTTTGGCATAGCCGCCGCGCCAATGTTAAAGCCGTGCGGCTCGGGAATATTGACGACCTGCTCGCTGGACTGGGTTACACCCGGGCCGATGAAGGAATAGTTTTGTTTGAGATGCGAGCCGGGCAGCTTGCAATCAATAAAAGCAAGATTGCAGGAGACCATATCGTCGGGGGCGATTAACCGTGTTCGTGCCTGGCTCTGGGTAAGATGGATAGTTTTCATCATTTCTCCTTTTAATAACCGGATGCACCGGTGGTAGGGATGGCGTTGCCGCGGGCGAGGGCAATGGCTTCACGTGAGGCGCGACCCAGCTGCATAACGTCGTTTGCAGGGGTAACAAACTGGAAACCCTGAGCAATACGCGCTGCCGCGGCCGCGCCGGAAGTGCAGAAAATACCGGCAATCTTTTGCTGCTGGCGGCAGCAGTGAATCACCCGCTCAATAGCAGCAAGCATTTCGGGATGTTGGGATTCGGCGCTGGCACTGCCGGTCAGCGTCAGCGAGAGATCGTTGGGGCCAATAAACACACCGTCCAGCCCTTCGGTATCAAGGATGGCGTCAAGATCCGCCAGCCCTTGGCGGGTTTCGATCATTGCCAACGTCAGGATCTCGTCGTTGGCGTGCTGTGGATAATCGCTGCCGCCATAGAGTAGACCTCTGGCCGGACCAAAGGAGCGAACCCCCAGTGGTGGATAGCGACAGGCCGCGACAAAACGGCGAGCCTGTTCCGCGCTGGAGATCATCGGGCAGATTACGCCGTAGGCTCCTGCGTCTAATACGCGCATGATTTGCGCCGGATCGTTATCTGCCACCCGCACCAGCGGCACGGCAGGCGTGGCCGATAGCGCCTGTAGCATCGACAACGCGCTGGCAAAATCAATCATGCCGTGCTGCAAATCGACGGTGACGGCGTCGTAACCCTGATGGCCCATAATTTCCGCGCTATACCCGGAGGGGATTGC
Source organism: Enterobacter cloacae complex sp. GF14B (assembly GCF_004136805.1). Taxonomy (NCBI): domain Bacteria; kingdom Pseudomonadati; phylum Pseudomonadota; class Gammaproteobacteria; order Enterobacterales; family Enterobacteriaceae; genus Enterobacter; species Enterobacter cloacae complex sp. GF14B. The sequence continues at coordinate 31,742 of NZ_QFRV01000029.1, read as the reverse complement.
CAGCCAGCCGTTAACGATCGGAGTATTTTCCAGAAATACGGTCTTTAAACTGTTTTTGCGCACTGTATGCACTCCGTTATCCACTGACGCAGCAGCGGCGCGATCTCATCCGGGGTTTCCAGCGGAATAAAATGCCCGCCAGCCTCCACCGTATGCCTGGTCACGTTCGCATTGCCGGCTGCCAGTAGTTGATGATGATGAGGCGTGCAGATAACGTCCTGCGCGCCGTTTAGAAGTAATGTGGGGCAGGCGAGGGCGTTAAACGCAGTCCGGTTGTCCTGCCGGTGAATGGCCATTTCCGTTTGCCCGGCAAAGGTCTCAATGCCGCACTCTTGCGCCATTCGGCAAATAGTCTCTTGCAGGATCCGATCGGACAGACGTGACGGGGCGACATAGCTCTGCCACAGCGAGGAGACCAGCCAGTCGGCCAGGCCCTGCGCCTGGGCGGTGTGTACCGCTTCCCGGCGTGAAGCGAGGGTGTCTGGCGCAACGGGCAACGGATTAACGGAAATCAGCGTCAGCCCGTTCACTCTTTCTGGCGCGTCGGCGGCCATTTGCAGCGCGACAATCGCGCCGAGCGAAAAGCCCGCCAGCAGAAAGCGCGGTGGCAGAACCTTTAATAATCGCCGTGACGCCTGCGGCGCGGACTCTGCGCCCGTCAGCGTGATGCACAGCACCGCTGAGACGTTCAGCCTTTCAATGACGGGCTGCCAGAGCCGGACGTTACACAGGGTGCCACCAAGCAGCACCAGCGGCAGATCGGTATTGTCCAGAAGCGGATATTCCATTGCATCCCTCACGTAGCCGTCCAGCCGCCGTCAACCATCAGGGCACTGCCGGTGATCAGCCCGGCGGCGTCTGAGGCGAGGAACACCACCGGCCCCATAATGTCCTCCAGCCTGCCTAACCGGCGCAGCTTGATATTGTCCAGCACGTAGTGGCGGAACGCCGGATCGGCAAGCGACGAACGCGTCAGGTCGGTTTCAATGAAGGTCGGGCACAGCGTATTGACGCGGATCCCCGCATCGCCCAGCTCCAGCGCCATCGTTCGGGTTAACCCTTCTAGCGCGAATTTGGAAGCGCAGTACACGCTACGCTCGGGGCCGCCAACGTGTCCCATTTGCGATGAGATGTGAATAATCGCTCCTCCCTTACTGCCCGCCCGCATTCTGCGCGCCACGCGCTGGCTGACAAAAAAGGTGGCGCGCAGGTTAAGCGTCATCACCGCATCGAAATTGTCCTCGTTCACCTCAAGAAACGGCTGGTGGCGGGCCAGCCCGGCACTGTTCACCAGAATGTCGGGCGTGGGCAACGTCGCCAGCACACGCTCCACCTCCTGAGCGTCGGTAATATCCAGTTCCAGCGGGTGGAATGCGAGGCTGTGTTCCGCTGCCAGACCTGCGGCATGCGCAAGCGCCTCGCGGCCCCGGGCGGCAATCCAGACCTCTGCCCCTGCCTGTGCGAGGGCGACGGCGGCAGCGAAGCCAATCCCTCTTGACCCGCCGGTCACCAGCGCGCGTTTGCCGTGCAGGGTGAAAGAGGGCGTTTGCAAAAGCGTCATGGCTTACACCTTTTCCCTGACCGGGGCCGGTGTGGCGTAGGGAACTTCCGTCTGGCCATAACGGCGCACGCGAATATTGGCCTGCTCGGCATGTCCGGCGAACCCCTCCAGGAGCGACAGACGCGAACAATAGCTGCCGATTTCGGCGGTGGCTTCGTCGCTGAGGACTTTCTGGAAGGTGCAGGTTTTCATGAACTTGCCCACCCACAGGCCGCCGGTATAACGTGCGGCTTTCTGCGTGGGCAGGGTGTGGTTGGTGCCGATCACCTTATCGCCGTAGGCCACGTTAGTACGTGGTCCAAGGAACAGCGCGCCGTAATTGGTCAGGTTAGCCAGTAACCAGTCGTCCCGGTCGGTCATCACCTGAACATGTTCGGAAGCGATACGATCTGCCTCCAGCAGCATCTCTTCGTAGCTGTCGCAGACGATGATTTCCCCGTAGTCCTGCCACGACTGGCGGGCAATGTCGGCGGTAGGAAGCTTTTCCAGCAGCCGTTCCACTTCGCTGAGCGTCTCTTTGGCAAGCTGGAGCGAGTTCGTCAGCAGGATGGCAGGGGTGGTGACGCCGTGTTCGGCCTGGCCCAGCAGATCCGTTGCGCACATTTCCGCGTCAACCGTGTCATCGGCAATCACCAGCGTTTCCGTCGGACCGGCAAACAGATCGATACCTACCCGGCCGAACAGCTGTCGTTTGGCCTCCGCGACGAAGGCGTTACCGGGGCCGACCAGCATATCGACCGGTGCCAGCGAGTCCGTGCCCAGCGCCATGGCGCCTATCGCCTGAATGCCGCCAAGGGCATAGATTTCCGTTGCGCCAGCCATTTTTTGCGCCGCGACGATCGCCGGGGCGGGCTGACCGTTAAACGGCGGGGCACAGCTGATAATTCTTGAGCACCCCGCCACGCTGGCGGTAATGATCGACATGTGCGCGGAGGCGAGCAGGGGATATTTTCCGCCAGGCACGTAACATCCCACGGCGTTAATCGGAATATTTTTATGCCCGAGAATAACGCCGGGACGCGTTTCAATTTCCAGGTCCCGCAGACATTCTTTCTGCGCGCGGGCAAAATTCGCGACCTGCTGTTGGGCGAATTCAATATCCTGAATATCCTGACGGCTTAACTGTTTTATGCAGCGGTCAATCTCCGCGGACGTCAGACGATAATCCTGACGGTCATAACGATCGAATTTAATGGATAATTCGCGAATGGCTTTATTTCCGCGTTTTTCAATATCCGCAAGTATTTGTTCAACCGTTTCTCTTATTTGCTGGTTGGCTTGCTGGCGCTCTTCGGTAGATTTACCGGTTTTTAATTTCCAGGACACTCGCTTCTCCTTACTTTTTTCAGATGTCAGTTGTCCTCCCGGCGAGCCGGGAAAGGGTATTTACTTCAGAAAGGGTTATTGATCCGGCGCGGCAGCGTACGCACCGTTTTTTAATAATTGGGCTGAGGTTTGCGATTTACGGGCATATACCCATCGAGCGGACAGCGGCGTGGCAATAGCGGCCACAACGGAAAGGGCGGCAATCAATATATAACCGGACGACAGGTTAATATGTTGCATCATTACGCCCATCATTACCGGCCCGACAAACATGCCGCAGGAATAAATGGTCTGGAATAGCCCCATTCGCGTGGATTGTTCATCAGACGAGGTATTCACTACGCTGAGCGACATGAATGCTGCAAAGGCCATACCGAACGAGAACCCCGCCAGCGCCTGCCACAGGTAAATAACATAGATATTGCTGGTGAAGGGAATGCCGAAAGTGGATATCACCTGTAAAACGATGCCGAGCACGGCGGTTTTTACCAGCCCAAGGCGCTGATAAAACACCGAGCTGCACAGGGCGATGGCCAGCCCGTAAAAAAGAAGGTGAATGTTACCCAGCAGCGCGAGGATCCCCGCCCGGGCGCCAAGCTGCTCGGCATAGACCGGCGTCAGCGTGTCGCGGGTGGCGAAGGGCACCAGAATGACGACGGTCGCCAGAATGCCAATCAGCCAGACGGAACGGTCGGCCAGCTGCTGGCGCGCGCCGGTAATGCAGGCTTTAAGCGTGGGGGCCTGAACCGGGTCGTGCACGTCCTGAATGCGGGTCGTCAGGATCAACGCCACCAGGGCGGAGATGCAGGAGACAAAAAAGGCGATGTTATTGGCGAAATAGTGAATCAGCACCGCGCCAATACAGTTGCCGAGAAACACGCCGATGGGCCCTGCAAGCGCCAGCAGCGCGACGGCGGCAGGGGCTTCGTTGCGACCGAAGTAACGCATGAACAGGATGTTGTACAGCACCCAGGTCGCCGCCGTGACGCCGTCTGCCGCTTTCGCCAGATACAGCGTAATGGCATTGGGTTCAAGCCAGGCAATCGGCCAGGCGATAATTGGCAGCAGCAGGCCAATCTGGATGAAGATCCTGCGGCTTTTAACCACGTCGGAAATAATGCCTAACGGGAAGCGTATCAGAAGGGTTGCCAGACCAGACGCGCCCATAATGATGCCCATGATCTGTGGCTCAATGCCCTGGTTGATCATCATGGGGGCCAGGAATGCATCAATGCTATGGATGCAGATAAAGAACAGGATGCTGATGATAAAAAAGAGCCGGGCTTCCCGACGGCGTAACAGTGCTTGAAACATGGTTTTGAACCTCTTGAGAATTAATGGGTTATAACCAGTCAGGGACGACGTTTACCGGTTCAATCCTTTGGGCGACTCCTGTTCTCTCCGGTACCATTGACGGTATGAAAACTCTTTGCATACGTATTCAAGATTTGAAGTTACGAAAAGGTTTCATGTTTGTAAAGTGATCTCGATCTTGTTGTGAGAATTTTAATTTTTTGTGTTGCATACGCATGCAAAGGTGGTGTAAGTATAAAAAACACCCACTTGCTGAGGCGTTTGAAGCACGCGCAAATGGGCAGGACGTTGATAAGGAATCAGGGGTAATGAAACGTAAGACTTTTGCAGCAGTCACATCCCAACAGGTCGCTCAGCTGGCGGGGGTATCGCAATCTGCGGTGTCGCGAACGTTCACGCCGGGGGCCAGCATTTCGCCGGCAACGCGTGAAAAAGTGCTGAAGGCAGCGCGCGAGCTGGGTTATCGCCCGAATGCGATCGCCCGTTCGCTCAACACGGCTCGTTCGCGCATTATCGGTGTCGTCATTTCTTACTTTGATAACCCCTTTTACTCGCAGGTGCTGGAGGCGCTGGCGCAAAAGCTGGATACGCTGAACTATCACCTGCTGCTGTTCGTTGGCGACCGGGAAGGCAACGTTGACCGTATTTTTGACCAGATTATGCAGTACCGGGTGGATGGTATTGTGCTGGCCTCGGTAACGCTGTCGCTGGAGTTATCTGAAGAGTGCCTTGCCGCCGGGATCCCGGTAGTGCTGTTTAACCGCAGCGAAGAGAGTGGCATGGCCTCCAGCGTCAACAGTAATAACGAAGCGGCCGCGCGGCAGATTGCCGAGTTTCTGCTGGCGGGGGAGCACAAGCGTTTTGCCTACGTGGGCGGCGTGGCCGATTCCCCGGTCAATATTGCCCGCCAGCGCGGGTTCATCTCCACGCTGGAAGAACATGGCATCACCGATGTGCGGGTGGTGCACGGGAATTACGACGCTCAGCAAACCACCCGGGCAGCCTATACCCTGTTTTCGACGTCGCCAGCGCCGGATGCGGTCTTTGTCGCCAACGATCATATGGCCGTCACGGTAATGGATGTGGCGCGCTATGAGTTTGGTTTGCGCATTCCGGAGGAGGTCTCCGTTGTCGGGTATGACGACATTGGCCCTTCCGGCTGGCCCTCTTATGCGTTGACCTCGGCGTCGCAGCCGGTCGGCGCGATGGTGGATGCCACGGTGGAACTGTTAATGAAACAAATTGACAGCGGAACCATAGAGCCTGAACAGATTACGGTGCCCGGTACGCTGGTGATACGCCACTCGGCGCGTCGCCCACGCAGCGGCGTTATCGAAACCAATGGTTTAACGCTATTCCAGTCTAAGGAGCGCACATGACCAGATTGCGGGGCTTCAGCCCTCAATTCGACTCTATCCAGCAGTTCATTTTGACGCTGACGCACGTGGTGTGGGAGCAGAAAGATATCGGCCAGCTGGCGGATTTTTACGCCACGCCGGTGGTTTTCACTACCCCCGAAAAACAGCTGCATGAGCTTTCCCAGTTTATGCGCCTGACGCTTGAGGCGATGCACAGCTTCCCGCAGCGAGCGGTGCTGACGGAGGATATTCTGTGCAGCCAGAACCCGGGGGATGAGTACTATGCGGCGCAGCGTACCGTAGCCCGCATTCAGCACCAGGGGGAGGGATTTTTTGGCCCGCCGACGGGGAAAAATGTCTGGGTCCGCACCTGGGCCGATCGCATCTGTGTTGATGGTGCCGTACGCCAGGAGTGGCTGCTTCAGGATCGTGCCGCGATTGTGGCGCAACTGGGGCTGGATGTCCGCGACTTTGCTTTTAACCTGGCGACCATGCGCCAGCAGCTTGGGCTGGAATCTGTGTCTGCTGAGACGCTGGACGCCCGCTGGGCGGGCGGGCCCGAGGGCGACGACGTGGAAGGGGCGCTGGCCGGGGTCGTTGAGCGCTACTTAACGATGTGGGCGGGCGGTAACAGCGGCGTGGTGCCCGGTCTCTATCACCCGGCGGCGACGCTGTACGCGCCGGGGCACTGCCTCTGCACCGGCGAACAGGAAATTGGCGCACAGCTTTCCGGTTATCGCGCTTCATTTGCCGACAGCGAAACGCAACTTCATCACCTGATTGTGCGTAAAGATCCTAATGAGCCGATTCGACTTTCATTGCGCTGGTCGTTGTTAACCTGGCATGACGGTTACGGCAAATTTGGTGCGCCGACCCGTAAACCCATATCAATTACCGGTATCAGCCAGCTTGAATTACGTGATGGTTTAATTTTCCGTGAATACCTGGGGATCGATGAATTAGCGATTTGGTCGCAAATATTTAATTAATGGGGCGGCAGCCCCCTTATTCCGGCTGCAAATATTAACCGTGTTTAATTCACCCTCACTTACGGGTGCGGGTTCTTATTGTCTGAAAACAGAGCAGGAGTTTATATGTCTTCCACCGAAGCAACAAATAAAGCACCAGCCGTACCCGAAAAAAGCAGCGTGAAATCGCTGAAAGAGGAACCTGTATTACAGGTGGAGCGTCGTGATTTTGTCGATCTGGTACCGGAAAAAAGACCGCGTGTGCAATCATTACGCGGCTTTGATGACTGCTATACCGATATTGTCGATTATATCGTTCGCTGCACCCATAAAATATGGGACGAGCGCGATGTCGGCTTAATTTATTCTCACTATACCCATAACTGCGTGCTGTATAACGCGCTGGGGACACTCTATAACCGTGAACAGGTGGTACAGGATACGCTGCAACGCTTAATTGCCTTCCCGGAACGGCGCGGAATGGCAACCCAGGTTATCTGGAACGGAAATGATGTTGACGGTTTTTATACCTCTCACCTGGTGACGGGAAGCGGGCGGCATACCCAGCACAGCCATTTAGGCAAGCCGACCAACCGCTCCTTCGTTACCCGGACCGTGGCGGATTGCATGATCCACGAGAATAAAATTTATCGGGAGTGGGTGGTCAGCGACAACATGTCGTTAATGAAACAGCTTGGCCTGAACACCGATCAAATCGCATTTAATATGGCAAAAGAGCAGTTCGATAAAGGCTTCCGCGTGATGGACATCGGCGAAAACGGCCGCATGCTGGGGCAATATCCGCCGGAGATGGAGTGCGATGTATCCATTGCGCACACTGATACTGAGGAGCAGTGCCTGCGTTGGCTGCATGAGATCTACAACCGCCGGATGTTTGGCAAGATCAAAGAAGTGTATGCGCCTAACGTACAGTGGCACGGTCCGCTGATGAAAGAGCTGTACGGCACCGCGGCGGTAACCCATCAGACGCTGGCGCTGGTGGGGATGATCCCTGACGGCGCGTGGCTGCCGCAGCATATTTGTTCCAACCCGTGCGATGAAGGCGGCGTCAAAATGGCCGTTCGCTGGATCATCGAAGGGCATCACCTGGGTTACGGCGAACTGGGCAAGCCGACCGGAGAACGACTGTTTGTGATGGGCATGTCGCACTACCACATCGTCAACGGAAAAATTGTTGATGAGTGGGTGGTTTACGACCATCTGGCGCTGCTGGCGCAAATCAAACTCGGCCAGATGGAGGACGAGTAAATGTTAAATAAGGTGAGCTGGATTAAGCGCCCGCAGGGGCAGGATGCGCAGGCCGATCGTTCCCTGACGGAGAAGGTCAGCGCCATTATCGAGCGCGTGAAAACCGAAGGCGATACGGCGCTAAGAGCCTTTTCGCAGCAGTTTGATAAGGTCGTGCCCGCGCAGTTTGAGGTGAGCGAGCAGGAGATCGCCGAAGCACTGGAGGGGATGGATGCCCAGACGCGCCGCGACAGTGAGTTTGCGATTAATCAGGTGCGTCGTTTTGCGCAGGCGCAGCTGGCGACCATGCAGCCGCTGGAGGTAGAGACGCTGCCTGGCGTGCATCTCGGTCACCGGATCATCCCAGTGCAGACGGTGGGCTGCTACGTGCCGGGCGGTCGGTATCCGATTCTCTCCGCTCCCGTGATGTCGATTGTTCCTGCGACGGTGGCGGGTTGTGAACAGATTATCGCCTGTCTGCCCCCGGGCGCCCATCCGGCGATGATTGCAGTTTGCCATCTGGCAGGCGCGCACCGCATTTTCAAAGTTGGCGGCGCGCAGGCCATTGCGGCTATGGCCTGGGGAACGGAGAGCATTCCGTCGGTGGACAAAATCGTTGGGCCAGGCAACGCCTTCGTTAATGAAGCGAAACGCCAGGTTTTTGGTCGGGTCGGCATTGATGCCCTCGCCGGGCCGAGCGAGATTTTCACTATCGCGGACGACAGCGCCGACCCGCGCATTCTGGCCGCCGATATGCTGGCGCAGGCAGAGCACGATATTCATACCCGCGTCGGGCTGGCGACAACCAGCCGGGATATCGCTGAGCGTACCCTGGCGGAGGTTGAGCGTCAGCTCGCCAGCCTGCCAACGGCGGCAACGGCGGGGGAGGCGTGGCGCCGGCAGGGTGAGATTGTGCTCTGCGAAGATGAAGCGCAGCTGATTGCTTTTGCTGACCATATGGCGACGGAGCATTTGCAGGTGCATACCCGCGATCCGCACGCGACGGCGGCGAAGATCCGCAACTATGGTTCGCTGTTTATTGGTCAGAACGCCAGTGTGGTGTTCTCTGATAAATGCTGCGGCACCAACCACACGTTACCGACGATGGCGGCGGCACGCTATACCGGCGGTCTGTGGGTTGGCGCGTACGTCAAAATCTGTACCCATCAGTGGATTGACGAGCAGGGTATCCCGGCAATCGCAGAACCGGCGATCCGCCAGAGCCGTACCGAGGGGATGCAGGGGCACCGACGGGCGGCGGAAATTCGTCTGCGTCCGCAGGACATTGATGCCATTACTACCGGCATGCGGGACTAAAACGTATCCCGGGCAGCCTTCTGCCCGGTTTTCATCACGAGAGAGCCTGAGACTATGAAGCGCCTGATACCGCCAGACGACTGCCCGGAGGAAATTGCCCACCGTCTCGACGTCATACAGCAGCACCGGGCGCTCAACGCGATCCTCGGGGTTAACCCTGACGCTATGTCTCAGGCGGAACAGCATCAGCAGCAGCGTCGACGTGGAGAACCGATCGGCCCCCTGCACGGCGTGCCGCTGATCGTCAAAGATAATATTGCCTGCGCGCCGATGCCCATTACTCTTGGCTGCCGGGCGCTGGCCTCACTTAACGCGACAGCGGATGCACGGGTGGTGCAGCGATTGCGCAGCGCGGGGGCGATTATTCTCGCCAGGGCCAATATGTCCGAGTTCGCGTTCGATGTGCGCTCGCGAAGCTCGCTGGGGGGCGATGTGGCGAATCCACTTTGCCCGACACTCACCGCCGGAGGTTCCAGCGGAGGATGCGCTGCGGCCGTGGCGGCGGGAATGGCGGATGGCGCATTGGGTACCGATACCGGCGGCTCTATCCGCATTCCCTGTAGCTATACCGGGCTGGTGGGGCTACGGCCTGCCTTTCGCCGTTCACAGCTGGACGGTGTAGCGCCGCTCTCGCCCAGCAAAGATACCGTTGGGCCAATGGTACATAGCGTTGAAGATGCCGCCTTGCTGCATGCGGTGATCCATGGCCTGCCGCCGGTTGCGCTTCCTGTGCGTTCGCTGAAAGGCGTTCGCTTTGGTGTGGTAACCGCGTTACAGGGAGAGGATGAGGTACAGCTGGAGGTCTGGCAGTCGGCGCTGCACACGTTGCGCCGTGCCGGAGCGACGCTGGTGGAGGTTTCACTCCCTTTCCTTGAAGAGGTGAGGCAGGCCACCTGCCTCAGTCTGTATGAATTTCGCGTGGCGATTGACGACTGGCTTAGCAAACAGCCTGGCGCTCCCTCCGGACTGACAAGCATTGTGGACTCCGGCGCTTTCCTGCCGGAGTTTGCGCCGTTTCTACGTCAGATGCTGGCGAGTAACACGCTGAAAACCCCGCTCTGGCTGGCGGGGCGTCGCTTTCAGCGCCTGTTGCGGCAGAACCTTTGCCAGGTGGCTGAGGCGCAGCGCATCGTCGGATTTGTGTATCCCACCGTACAACGGTTACCAGAAAGTATGGCGAAGATGCCGCCAGGCTGCGCGCCAGAACTGGCCGCTATCAGCGGCCTGCCTGCCATTACGTTACCGTGCGGCGTAAGCCGTATCGGTCTGCCGGTGGGGATGGAGATGTTATCGGTGCAGAAGGATGAGGCGGCACTGATGGTGCTGGCGCTGGCGTGTGAGGGGGCGCTGGGCGAGAAGGGATAGATACAAAAAAGCCCGCAGAGCTTGCGCAGTGCGGGCTTTCTGTACTTCACCGGACATATCCGGATCATTATTTGGTGGGCTGGCGTCCTTGTAATTGGTGGGGGAGGTGGTTGAGTTTGTTAGGGATTTTGATTTTTTGCGGGGAAGGGAAGGCGCAAAAAGAGTGGCGATGGTGTTGATATGGAAGGGGTTTTTGTATCTGTTTGATTTTTAATTTGATTGTTGGGAGCGGGATTTTCCGTGCTAGTTTAGGCTCTGGTGGACGCTATAGGCTTGTCGTTCGTTTCCGAAAGTGAGCGTTTCTGTCGGATAATTCACTCTCTTGAATTTTCCAGACTGTAGACCATGCTCACCTAATACACACTAACAACCGAAGGCGATACAGGTAGTTTGCCTTTGATATATCTAATGATGCCCCTTTAACAATAAGAGAGCACCATGCTTGAACTCCGTCCTAATTGCGAATGCTGTGATAAAGATCTGCCTCCTGAATCAAAAGAGGCATTCATCTGTTCATTTGAATGCACATTCTGCGTCGATTGCGTGACTCAACGACTTAATGGCCGGTGTCCGAACTGCGGAGGGGAGCTGGTGCGACGTCCAATACGCCCCGAAGCATCCCTCCTGCGACACCCTGCATCCAGTCAGCGTCGCTATAAACAGTAGAGATGAAAACTATGTTCGCTCCTTGCTTATAACGCTCTTCATGATCTTGCTAGCCGTCCGTTGAATGCCACACGCGGACGTTGCTAACTTTGGCCCTTATTTATCAATGGGGGCAGATCAGTCAATCTATATGCTATTTGTTTTGCTCTTAAGTTCTGAACTATAGTGCCGATAGGGAAATTAAGTACTTTTGTCCTAAGGAAGCAAGGTTGTGAAAGATTTTTCAAAATACTCGAAAGCGTTAGGGATGGCTAAGTTCTATGTTTATGCATTTTATGACACTGAAGATGTATCAAAAAAACCGTTTTATATAGGCAAAGGCAAGTCAGAACGCTGTCTTGATCATATAAAGTGTAATGATGGCTCTCCGAAATCAGAACGAATTAATCATCTGTTAAAAACAGGAAATCTGGGAATCGACATACTACGCCATGGCATGGATGAGGCAACCGCGAAGCTTGTTGAAGCAACATGTATTGATCTCTTAGGTGTTGGAGAACTGACCAACAAAGTACGAGGAAGCAGCTCACTTATGGGGCGAATCACGCTGGATGAGCTCAACCATCTCCTTCTTAAGCAAGAGACGGAAATTGCACCTGAACATGCAGGGCTCGCTTTTTTGCTAAACAGCACCTACAAGTCTGGCATGAGTGCACTTGCATTATATGAAGCTACGCGTGGCGTCTGGGCAAAAGTACCAAAAGATGAAAACCTGCAATTTGCATACGCAACCTACGGCGGTTTGGTGATGGAAGTCTACGAGATACAGTGCTGGCTAAAGGCAGGCTCTCAACAGTACTTTACTCGGGAACTGATTATCCCCCCCGAAACCAACCGTTCAGAGTTTGTTGGGCGAATTGCATCACCAGAAGTCAGAGAATTATACGTAGGCAAGCTAATCAAAAAATCGCGCAGTCACGGTAGCCCTTTCGTAAAAGTTGGGCTGGCACAATAAACCGACTTGCTTTCCATCCATTGGTTAATACACCTTAATGCTTCTCATGTTGTTGAGGCTGCCAATGTCCGCTTCGTGCCAGGAGTGGACATTCCCATATTGAAAAGAAAACCGCTGAGCTGTATTCTGGCAGTTATAAAAATGAAAAAGGATTCTCAATAATGAATATATATGCAACTAAAACTGAAACTTTTAAGAGGTTCGTAGCTGGAGTCTTAAGTAGCTATAGTGCAACAATTTCTAACGAATCAAAACTTAATTTGCAAAATGGAACAACCTCCTCGGAAGAGGCCTTAATGTGGCTAATAAATAAAGCTTTTCAAAAAGAGTTTGAAGACGCTAACAAAGTTTTTAAGCATAATTACCCCGGCATAGATTATGTTGATGAGCACAATAAAATTGTGATGCAAGTAACGGCAACCGCAAGTAGCAAAAAATTCGGAGATAGCATAGACAAAACACCTGATTGGCTCAGAAAAAGCGGATATAAAGATTTTTACTTTTTCATCAACTCCACTAACAAACGAATAAAATATTCTCATCAATACTTTAACGTGAAAGTTTTTGATATTAATGACTTAATATCCTCTCTATGTACGTTAGAAACAGGAGAACGGCATAAAGTCGTTGCTTATCTTAAAGAGAACTTTTCCAATTGGATTCCTTTAAACTCTTCGGGATTATTCATACCACAAGTGACCAGTTTCAAAAGAAACCAATCTCTTTTTAATAAGTTCATTGAAATAAATAAATTAGGTGTAAATTGGAACTTAACTAACTCCCATAAAGAATGGTTGCGTGAGCAGTGTGAAAATGATTTGTATCATCTTCAAAAAAAATTGTCAGAACTATCAATGTTGCAGCGTAATTTTATTTGTATGATTTATCAGTATGGTTTTGTAAATGGCAGAAATAGGGCGGATGACGTTTCGCAAGAAATTCGATTTAACCTTGCGCAATATGCAACGCATTTTACTGAAGAAGAAGCCGAGCGATTTGATGATATATATTATGGGTTAAATAAGTGGGGAATTTGTGAGATCATAGAAGTTTTCGATACAGAACGCTACGTTCAAGATAGTGAGATTTTTCCGCATTACAAAGAATTAATCCTGAAATGGTCTAACTGGGATGCGAATTATAATTTATTTAGAGCTATTGGTAATTTTTACATGTCGAGATATGATGAAAAAGAATTGTACCGGGCAATTAGAAATAATGATTTTTTCCTAATTTACTAATACACCTCAGCAAACGTCTGCTGTTCGCTCACAGCGGACCTCCAGCTCAGTTAACTAGTCCGCTTCGTGCCAAAAGCGGACGTTATAAATTTCTTTTAGGGCAACCAAAAAAAGTATACGACCTATACTTGATTTGTATTTTAGATTACGCCTGTATCAGTATAAATTTAACCCAAGCTTACTAATTTCTTTTCTACGCATTCCAAAAATAACATCACCACTTCTAGAAATGAATGAAGCAATGCGTCGGTCATTGTCATCTACACCTTCCCAGAAGAAAGGGACATTATTGTTCATCAGACTTTCTGCAAAGGTTAAATGTGTTAACGCCAAGAAAATCCTAACGAAATTAGATGGCTCATTGAAATTCTGATTCAGCAAATGTAGTGTCAAATGTCTATTGAAACTACCTTCATTAACACCTCCAGTTGGTTTATATATGACATTTTTAAAAAAAGATCTGGTTGAATTAATCACATCACACTGGGGGTTTAAATGTGTGAAAAAATCCACCTCAGTTTCAATGTCATAACCTTTGCCGGGATGCCAGTCAAAATTTGATAGCTGCCGACTTCCCCATGTAATAATGAGTTTTCTAATTTCTTTTTCAAATCTGTCTGCACTTGTATTTGTGTTGTCACCATCACAAAATTTCACGAGTAAGTTCCTCAATCCTCCTTCAAAGACAGGGAAGAGCGACATTATAGATATATGATCATACCCCAAATAAAAAGCTTCTATAGCTTCAAAAATAATTGTTTTGTAGTTTTTTAGGGATTCACTCTTTATAAAATATTTGTTGAAATAAGCAATTGCAATTTCTAATGAGAAATTTTCGAACAACCATTTATTTGAATTCTCAAGTGGATTTTCACATCTTTTAATTTCATGGATTGCAGAAGAAAGAGTACCTTCTCCAATATATAGGGGTAATGCTATACCAAGTGAATTTGCATGCAACTGAATATTCGAACATCGTCCACAATGTCTATTTAAGTACGATATTGGCCTTTCGGTAAGCAAGAAGTTTAAATCATCAATTTTAACTGTGAAAGAAGCATGACAAAATTCACTTTTTGAGATTACTGGTTCTACGCTATGATTTCTCCTGAATTGATTTAAAATTTCATTCTCAGAGAGCTTGTCTAATTTTGATAAGCGTTTCAAAGTTGGCAGGAATTTTTCTAAATCTGACATAATAATCCTAAAAGTTAAGAATTAATCTTTACGAAAGATATCATATGATCCTTTGATTAATTATACTATTTAATGGTGTTTTTATCAGCACAGAACTAGCGCAAACGTCCGCTTTTCGCTCATAGCGGACATGTCCTACTGTTATTCTCTACGTACCAAGAGAATAAGCCCTGTATATTAAATGCATTAAATGATCATGTAAGTATGAGCCTAAATCATGGATTGAGGTTATTGAGAGTGCCGAGCCTCAAGGTGCACCGGTCTCGCATTTTCACCTCACTGCGTGTTGATGCCGAGTAGGTTAATTAACTGCTCGACAATCTTGTCCTCATCGAGAACCAGATTCACACTAGCCACCTGTAATTGTTCCTCGCCTGCTAGAATCCTATAGCCTGCATTCAGAGGTTGCGTTCCCAGACCTGCATGATGTGGATAGAGAAGCATAACTTGTGGGCATTGATAAATCCGTGCATAGGCCATCATTTGGTAGACATCAGCCTGCGATATGCCATGCCTGGCATCTTCGGGATGACGCCCAATACGCTTCCATTTAGTGTCTATGATCATAACAATCTGATGGTCCCGCTCGATAAGCAGATCCGGTCGGGTCTGGAAGCGTGGTTTGCCTTCTTTTACGTCCTCGATCAGACAGTATAATCTGCCTGCCTGTGCACGAACCGTCCATTCCGTACCGCGTACAGCACGCTTCGCCAGCGCCGCTATATATGCCTCGAACAGGTCGTTCATTGGGAAAAGCAGTGTAATCCCGTTCTGCGCTCGTTTATCGTGGTGTGTAGCTTGCCAGTCGCGTCGCAGGAGAAGACGTGCCAGATTGTAGAGGGCTTCCCAGCGATGATTGGTTCGGTCGATCCGTACCTGTGACCACGGCAGATGACTGAAAGGGACGTCGCTAACACCCGCTAATAGGATGCGCAATTCATTCAGACGACGAAGCGTATCAGCAGCGCGGGCATAATGGTGAAGCAGAACTACACACGCCTTCATAATTCGAAGTAGGGCGGTATCAGCCGACAGTTCGTCGTAACGACAGGCGAGACGGTCGGGGCGGACGGCAAGCGTAGTGAATTGTCGTTTGATATTGAGCCTTCCGCGCAATGAGGGCAAATCGTCTTCCTGTGCCAAATAGGTGCGCGGTAATCCCCGATGTACTTCAGATAAGAGTCGCTCGGCGAACAAGCGGATGAGTATCTCAAGTAAGCTTTCAGCTTGTCTCGCCATTGTTGCAGCCTGTCCATTGCCGAGTTTAAGGCCGAGGGCGACATCAAGCATACGTATCAGGCGATTGCGTATTGTGGCGTCCGGTTCTATCGTCTCGTCGTCGAATTTGGGCAGGATCTCAAGGCTACATCCCGGAGCGGCAATTACCCCAACCATTTGCCCGGCAATAATTTTGTTATGGCGATCGATTAAGATATTAGTACCGTGCTGATTTGCCAGCGGATGCTCGCGTGCCGCCGTAAGCAGCGCGTTAGCCTGAGGGCGGGTAAAAGCATGAGGAGCGTTTATGCTGCTTTCAGTGTTCACACAAACACCACCCCATTCGCGAACCGTGAGGTGCGTCATTCTTTCGATTCACCAGCCACCTCAAGATCGGTGACATTTAACGTTCTGGTTTTGCCTATCAGTCGATCAAAGGCGTCATTTCTGAACGGTGCACGTACCGACCAGCTTGATAATGGTTCCCCCTCTATTCCGGGTGGCGGTAAAATCTGCGCTTCCTGCATAAAACCATCGCCCAGCACTGCCGCGATTCGGCTCCAGTCCTCGAAGAAATACTCTTGTAACAGCGGTATGACCTTATTGCGCACTGCATCTTCAACTTGTGCCCTGGATTCACAATTGATAAAGAAGGCGTGTCCAATGCGATATTCCCGGCCTATAAGATATTCAATACGCTGGTTGATGGTGGTAAGAACGGCTTTGAGATCGATCCCCTCTACTTCACACAGCAGGGTCGCGTCGGGAGCCATTTCCCGGAAGTTGAATCGCCGCCTTAATGCTGTGTCGAGCAATGCGATGGATCGATCGGCGGTATTCATGGTACCTATGATATGAAGGTTGGCGGGGATGCCAAAATCTTTCTTTTTCGAATAAGGCAGAGTTACAGTGAGTGCATCAGGCATTCCAAGACGTTTATCCGGCTCTATTAACGTAATCAGTTCACCGAACACTTTCGAGATATTTGCCCGGTTGATCTCATCAATAATGAGGACGAATTGTTCTGGTTGTCCTTTAACATCGGAACTATTATCCAGGTTCTCTGTACTCGAGAGTAGTCTGCCTAGCGCCGGGATATTCACACGACTGGTGGCAATGGAATAGAGCGTCCGCATGGTGAAGTTACCATCGATAATTGTATCGAGTGGCAGTGGTTCATCAAGGGTCAGTAGCCAGCGAACTGGGCGGCGGTGGGCATAGTAACCTTCGGCTTCAGGAACGAAATAGTAATCACCAGTTATTTCAGCGATAGCGCGAAACGCAGTGTTCCCGTAAGGGACAATCACGATATCACCAGGCTTCATTTCGCAACGGAAGGGATAGGTTTGCGTCCAGTTACTAGGCGTCAGATTCCCTGGATTTTGCTTGATCCATTCATCATGAATCGCGTTGAACGATGAGAATCTATCCGCGCTCCAGTCTATGGTCCCACCCCACCCCAGAGCGATATACCCATTGTCGCGGGCATCTTCATACACATCGTCTTCGGTGCCAATTGTCCCTTGCCCCATTTTCCAGAAGCGTTTCTGGGATAGTTGCAGTGCCGAGGCATCTGTCTGTGCACGGGGTTGTGTTCTGGCCTGATCGGCAAGGGCACAAATTTCTCTGAAGAGCCCCGGCGTAGGCATGAGTCTGAATCCAGCAGACGAAGACTCATCTTCACCGATTTCTGGACGAAGACCCTCAACGAAGGTTTCGTAGTCATAGCTCTGGTGGAATGTGACGAAAGAGATTCTCTTTTCTGCCATCAGTTCGTTATAGCGCGCCATCAGGGCCGCACGCCCATCTTTTGAGTTCGGATAGGCATCTTTGCCATCGCAGAGCGCTACGGCTTCCCTCGCCGTGTGATAGGTCTTTCCGGTACCTGGAGGACCGTAAAAAATAAGGTTAGTCGGAGTTGGTTTAGTCTGGGCCACCAGTTCGCTTCCTTCCGTAAGGATGAACGTATATTTCCGGGTTGTGCTCTTTTTAGGCCCTTCCGTCACCGGAGGGGGAACATCCGCTAGTTCCTGAAATTTTTGACCATCAAGAGCCTGACAGATGTTCGGCCATCCCTTGTCGAGACCCATTTCAGTATTCAGAGGACCAACTACCAGGGTGACACTTGCGTCACCTCGCTCTCTGGCTGGGGTGATGTAGTTTTCAAGGACATAATCCCGAATTTCGTCGGCCTGAGAGTCATCACCGCTCAGAAAACGTCCATATTGTCCGAGCCAGCTATTCCAGTTGGACAATCGGTTAAGCGGTTGCTCTGATTCAGGCATTAGTAACCGATAGTCATTGCCGTTGTCTTTGGCATCACGGCGAATCTCTTTGATCCGCTGCCGCAATTGCGCAAATCCATCCGCCTGGTAGGCTGCATCCAGATCTGCATGAGGAGAACCAAGTGCTGCGAGATTTTTTTCTATAGTTTTGACAGCATAAATACGGGAATTGAGGCCTGCTTGCGTTTTGGCGCCTCTGCACTTCAACCATTCCTGAAATTCAACTTCGAGCATTTCCGATGCCCTCTCATTTTCGTTAACTTACTGATAGCTATCATTGTGGATGATGGAAGGGGCAGTACTGCAACTCTTCGCTACAGATTGCCAATACTATTAATCTTCCTTGCTGATTGTCTCGCTTGCGGGGCGAAGAGTTTGACCAACCTGACATAGCAGACAGGCATCATCCTCGAATGTCATGGTCCCTCAGGAGTGCAGCCCAAGCGCTGTGTCGCTTACCGTAAACATAGCACTATGGATGCCTCGGTCAAGGTATGTTTTTTCATAATTTATTGATAAAAAACAATAATAGTTATTATGTGATGATTTGAACCTTTATGAGCCTTTTAATAAATCGTCATGTCCAAAGCTATGTAGCAGTTGAAGGTACAGGCATTGAGCATGGGCATTTTAGCTTCGTCTACAGGACGTTCTGGATGTAGGTATTGGTAGACAGTAAAGGGGGCTGCGGATGGATTTGATGGAATTGTCCATACAGATGACCAAACGTTCCTCCACCCCAAATCCCGCACTTCTCTCCCTTACCCTTAAAGGCCTTTAAAGGCCCTTTAGCGAGCTTTTGCGGGCGTTGCATTATTCGAGCCAAAGTTGGCTGAAATCCGGCCATCCCAGCGTATTTAAATCCCGCCAGGTAAATGACTTCTCGGTCGCAAATTCCATCCAGTGATGCAGCAAAGGCATGACATATCGCTGGTGGGTAATCTCATGGAAAAAGGCGGCAATGGTGGCGAACGCCTGTTCATTATCGCTGTTCAGAATGGTCGGCAACAGAGTGTTCAGGTTTTGTCGCTGGGCTTCAGGCAGTCGCGTAAACAGCGTGGTGGAAGCCAGCCATTCCAGAAACGCCGGAACCGAAAGGGTATCGAGCATAAAGTTGCTGAGCCAGATGTCCGCAGGCAGGCGCGGCTGGCTGTTGAAGTGGTCAAATGGGTCGATCCGTATTTCGGAGCGAATATGCCAACGCTCAAGCAAGATGCGAATCGCCCCGGCAAGTTCCACCAGTTCCGGCTGCTGAAAGGTGCTGATGATAACCGGCTGACGCAGGTTAAACGGCGCGGTGATCCCGCCAAAATCCACCGGGCGGTGGTTCCACTGCGGCAGCATGCCCTGAGCCACGGAGAGGATGCGTGCGTATTCGTCGGGAAGCTGCGTCTGGCTGAGGAGTTCGACAGGTTGTAGCAGGTAATTGATAAACCGTCTTCCGGCCTCATCTGCAAAGGCCCCGTCACCGTCGAGCAGCACAAAGCAGCACCCCTGCTCCAGACTGCGCTCGTTGAGCGGGCGGTCATCCTGCGCCTCTTCGCCCCGCAGCAGGGGAATAAAGCTCATGCTGATATGCTCCGGAGCCCAGGTGAAAATGGTGATCTCATCCAGTCCGGGGCGCGCCTGGTGCCAGTGTTGATTGCGCCGCAGAACCATAAAGTTGTCGCTGTGTTCCTGCAGGTGGAAAGCGCCGCTACAGCGGATGTGTCCGTGCTGGTAATCGAACAGCATCGTCGGCTGAGTGGCGAGCAGGCAGTCGAGACGTCTGACCGGATGATGCGTTTCAATCACCAGATGCCAGGGGGCGTCAGCGGTGATGGTTTTGATTGGGCTGAAAAGCGGGGCGAACTGCGGGCTCTGGCTGGCGGCAAGCAGGCAGCGCTGAACGGTGCAGGCATCCAGTTCGCTGCCATCGGCAAAGCGGGCGGTGGATTTCAGCCAGAACTCCCAGCGGGTAAAGTCCTCATTGTGGGTCCAGTAGTGGGCGATATCGGGAACGATCCTGCCCTGAACGGCGTCATAGCGCGTCAGCCCGCTCAGGCACTGGCGCAGGAGATGGCGTTCGGTCCGCCGCAGGGGGACGAGCGGGTTAAGCGGATCCAGATTGCGGTAGTAGGGGATGCGCACCCGCGTTTCGCTGCTTTTATCCTGTACCCCAAAGTGCCACAGGCTCAGGCGATCCAGCAGATACTTGTCGTTGCCGATAAACCGCAGCACGTTGCCGTAATCCTGCTTCTCCAGCAGCTTATTGACGTTCTGGCTGAACAGTTTTTCCGGTGAGGTTAACAGGTGGAGCCGTGAGCGCTTGCCGCGCCCGCGCTGGGGCTGCCAGTCGAGCCATTTTTCCTGATGCATCTTTTTCAGCGCAATCCGGCAATTACGCACTGAACAGCCGAAGATGGCGGCGATCTCCTGCATCTGTAATTCGTGCGTCTGGCCTGCGCCGTAGCGGGCGTGCAGCCTGCGAAAATGCGCCTCGAAGATACTCATGTGATGGCCTCCCACCGAACGCGATTTCCTCTTTTATCCCTTTCTGACGGTTTCCGGCGTGATTGCCCTCATAAATTTTCCGGTTTTAAGCAAAAACCGGAAATAACTTTCGTCGTCGTTTGCTGTTTTTTTAATCATCTCCGGTTCGGATACTGAAGGTGTTCGGAGCAGAACCTGCTGTTGTGCGAATCCCTGTCATAAAGACGCGCTCAGGAGATCGAGATGAAAAGATTCAACCTTCTGCAAATGTTACAAAGCATCGGGCGATCGCTCATGATCCCCATTGCCATGCTGCCTGCCGCCGGTATCTTGCTGGCCTTCGGCGTCAGCTTTCAGGATCCCAATATTGTCGCCAGCCTGCCGTTTCTCGGCGCTGACTGGCTGGTTCACGTGTTGAAGCTGATGGCGGAAGCGGGCAGTGCGATTTTCGCTAACCTGCCGCTGCTGTTTGCGGTCGGCGTGGCGGTAGGGCTTAGTGACGATCAGGGCATTGCCGGGCTGTCGGCGATCGCCGGGTTTCTGATTATGAACGTCACTATCGGCCAGTTTCTGGGGATCACGCCCGAGTCGGTGGCGCAGGTGCGTGACTACACGATGGTGCTGGGCATCCCTTCGTTACAGACCGGCGTGTTTGGCGGCATTATCATCGGGATTATCGCCGCCTGGCTGTACAAACGCTATTACCGCATCCAGCTTCCTTCGTGGCTGGAGTTTTTTTCCGGCAAGCGCTTCGTGCCGATAGTGACCTCCTTCGCCGCGCTGTTTGTCGGGCTGGTGATGGCGGTGGTCTGGCCGCCGGTCCAGCATCTGATTAATGGCCTGTCGAATACCATGACGGTGCAGGGACCGGGCGTGTCCGCCTTCCTGTTCGGTTTTGTCGAGCGGCTGCTGATCCCGTTTGGTCTTAACCATGTCTGGTGGCCGACGTTCTGGCTGCAGTTTGGCGAGTACGTGAACAAAGCCGGGCAGGTGGTGCATGGCGACCAGCTTATCTTCTTTGCCCAGCTGAAAGACCAGGTGCCGATTACCGCCGGAACCTTTATGGCCGGGCTAACGCCGATCAAAATGTTCTGTATTCCGGCGATTGCACTGGCGATCTACCGCTGCGCCAGCCCGGAAAACAAAGCGCGGGTGAAGGGCATTATGCTCTCTGGTGCGATCACCTCCATTGTTTGCGGCATCACCGAGCCGATTGAGTTCTCCTTCCTGTTTGTTGCGCCCGTGCTGTATGGCATTCACGCCGTCTTAGCGGGTCTGGTGTTCCTGTTGATGGAGTGGTTCAGCGTGCATATCGGGCTCTCTTTCTCCGGCGGGCTTATCGACTATCTGTTCTTTGGCGTCCTGCCGCGTGCGCCTCACTGGTACATGGTGTTCCCGGTCGGGCTGGTGATGGGAGCGCTGTACTACGTCCTGTTTACCTTTGCCATTCGCCGCTGGAATTTGCTGACGCCGGGGCGTGAAGTCGAAGAAAGCACTGTGGCGGAGGAAAACGAACAGAATGACCTGGTGAGCGGCATCATTCTGGCCTATGGCGGGCTGGGGAATATGACCAGCATCGAAGCGTGCATGTCACGTCTGCGCATTGACGTGACGGATAAGACGCTGGTGGACAAAGCGCTGCTGAAACAGCTTGGCGCGGCGGGCGTCGTCGAGGTCGGGAACAACATCCAGAGCGTATTTGGCATGAAATCCGATCGGCTGAAAGAGGCGATCCGCGCAGCTAACGCGTATACACAGGAGGCAAAATGAAACAGTTACACCACAGCGGCTTGCCGCTGTATCTCGATAACGACGGCGTGATGGCGCTGAAACCGCCGCTGAACTATCTCGGCTTTGGCCGCAAAAGCGCCGGGCAGATGGCGGTGGTCTTACCGGAGTTCACCGAGGCGCAGCGTGATGAACCGGCTTACGATGTTTACCGCGGTCTCAGCTTTGCGGAGGATCAGGAGCGGCTCACCGCTGACCAGTACCAGTATGACATCACCATCATCATGCCGGGGACGATTGGTAAGGAGCGCAAGAAAACCAGCGGCCATTATCACGGCTATAACGACACGCGGCGTAATACCCATCCGGAAGTGTATGAGGTGATTAAGGGCACGGCGGCGTATATCCTGCAAAAGTCGCCGGATTTTGCCGTCGCGCCAAAAGATCTGGTGGTCGACGATCTTATCGTGGCGGTGGTGAAAGAGGGACAGAGCATTATCGTGCCGCCGAATTACGGCCACTGCTCCATCAATATCGGCGACGGGCCGCTGGTGTTCAGCAATCTGGCGTATAAACCCTGCGCGGTTCACTACGACACGGTGCAGTTTTATCACGGTATGGCCTGCTACATCGTGGAGGAGAACGGGCAACTGTGTGTGCGCAAGAATCACTACTACCCGCACATTCCGCACATCAAATTCGCCACTGTCAAAGAGAATCCGCATCTTGGCATCACCTTCGATACGCCGCTTTACCAGCGCTATCGCGCCGCGCCGGAACGTTTTCACTTTCTGGGACATGTCGATAACTATGTCCGGGAAATCATGGGGATGCTCCAGTATCAGGATGATTTATTCCCGCTCTGTCAGGAGGACGCATGATGGAAACGCAATCTGTTGCAGGCGTTGCCTGTAGCGACCTGAATCAGGCGATGTCGCGGATTGATGGTGCTGCGCTGGCGCATCTGGAGCAGGCCATCGCTGACGCGAACGCGATATTTGTTTTTGGCGCAGGGCGTTCGCTGTTGATGCTGAAAGCTTTTGCGATGCGACTGATGCATATCGGCCTGCAGGTGCATGTTGTCGGCGATGTGGTCACGCCTGCTCTGCAAAAAGGCGACCTGCTGCTGCTGGCCAGCGCATCGGGCGAAACGGCTTCGCTGGTGAATGTGGCTACGAAAGCAAAGCAACTGGGCGGCACAGTGGCCCTGCTGACCATTTTCCCCGAGTCCACGCTGGGGAAACTGGCTGACGTAGTGGTCAGGATCCCGGCCTATACCGACAAACTGCCGGATGGACCGGATAACGTGAAAGGCATTCTGCCCGGAGGCAGCCTGTTTGAAGAGGCAATCATGGTGCTGGGGGATGCCATGATAGTGAATCTGGCGCAGTCGACGGGATATCGCTTAACCAAAGGTTTTGTGCTGCACGCCAACCTCGAATAGTCATTCGACACAAGGAAACCAACATGAAATTACAGCTTGCCCTGGACGAGTTAACCCTGCCTGAAGCGCTGGTATTTATTGATAAGGTGGTTGACGACGTTGATATTATTGAAGTAGGAACCCCCTTTCTTATTCGGGAAGGCGTGAACGCGATTAAAGCCATTAAAGAGAAATACCCGCATAAGGAAGTGCTGGCGGATGCGAAAATTATGGATGGGGGCCATTTTGAGTCGCAGCTGCTTTTCGACGCCGGGGCAGACTATGTCACGGTATTAGGCGTTACCGACGTGCTGACGATCCAGTCGTGCATCCGTGCGGCGAAAGAGGCCGGAAAGCAGGTGGTGGTGGATATGATCTGCGTCGACGATCTGCCCACGCGGGTTCGTCTGCTGGAAGAGGCGGGGGCGGATATGCTAGCGGTTCACACTGGCACCGATCAGCAGGCGGCAGGGCGCAAGCCGATTGATGATTTGATAACGATGCTTAAGGCGCGCCGGAAAGCCCGTATTGCCGTGGCGGGCGGCATCAGCAGCCAGACGGTGAAGGACTATGCGCTGTTAGGCCCGGATGTGGTGATTGTGGGATCAGCGATCACGCATTCGGCGGATCCGGCGGATGAAGCGAGGAAGATTTCACAGGTGTTGTTGCAGCATCATTGAGGTTAGACGAACAGAACGGCATCTGGCGCGACTGTGTGCAAGATGTCGGAATATTGAATCCCACAGCATTGATCCTGATGTCCTGCTGACTTCCACGCTGGCAACGCACGATCGTGACTCCGGCAGCATTGCCATCAGGATGGCTGTTGACACTTATATCAATCTGCGGGCTGATGCTCTGCCTGAAAATATTGCAGATGATGCGACACGATGGGTGGTCCTTGCCATGCTGAAAAGAGCATTTTGACAGGGGGGAAATCTACACTCCGGTCGTTTACTCGGCCAGAGTGTAGAAGTATCACGGAAAATGCATCCAATAGCCAAATCCTGAGATGAACATCACTCTTTAGTTACTTAAATCCATGCTAAAGCCAGGTCCAGATGCCTAGGACTGGGAAAATTTCAAATGTCGGCTGAGTACGAGAAGTGGACGTAGCAAGCCTCACGTTATGTTAATTTATAAAGTGCATATCAGTCTCACGGCAAATATCTTAGGGCAAACCCCTTTTCCTTCTTTTGTTTTTGACGTATAAATACTATTCTCTTCATTCGAATCATGCTTTCAGCAAAAAAACTTTCAACTTATCTATTTATAAACATAACTAAGAGAATACTACAAATGGACTTAGGTGAAATTGCGATAAAAAATTCTGGCTGGATTTGGAGTACATTAAGAGAGGCAAAAAAACTAAGCTATCAAATTGGAGAGGAGTCAATAACTGACTTTCTTGTGCTTAATATAAAAAAATGGGGTAGGGGAAAAATTATTATTAATACGTTTACCCGCCACAAAGAATCAGTGAATGGCTCCGACTGGGAGTGGTGGTTTACAGGTCGAAGTGGTAAATGGTTAGGCATGCGTATTCAAGCAAAAGTTCTCAATTTAAATTCTGAGAAATATGAACACCTTCATCACACAAATAAAAATGGGCATCAAGTTGATCTTCTCATTGCGGATGCCAAGAAATATGACCTTATTCCCTTGTATTGCATGTATACAAACTGGAAATCGGGGAGTTATAAAGTTAATTGGGAGTGTAAAACCTACAAACGTAGTATCCTTCATTATGGGGCAGCAATTCTTAATCCTCTTAAAGTAAAACATCTCCAGCAAAATAGAGCAAACCATTTAACTGATGTTATTGATGATTTAAG
This sequence comes from Enterobacter cloacae complex sp. GF14B, assembly GCF_004136805.1. Lineage (NCBI taxonomy): Bacteria > Pseudomonadati > Pseudomonadota > Gammaproteobacteria > Enterobacterales > Enterobacteriaceae > Enterobacter > Enterobacter cloacae complex sp. GF14B. Next base: position 6,265 of record NZ_QFRV01000029.1, on the reverse strand, counting down.
GCCGATGCATTGTTTGTTCTGCTGCAAAGGCTTCTCGCAAGGGGATCTTCCTGAAAGAGCTCTGGAATGGTTAAGTGGCGTTGGTCTCCTAATTGAGCAAGACGCTCCTTCACTTGAATATTTTATAAAGGATGCACCACCATACTATGTCACTCAAATGTTAGAGGGAGGTATACAAGAAGATGTTATCGATTTACATGATGATAGGCTCAAGCGTGTGACAATTTTCAACTTAGTAGGTGAATAAAATGATTGTCACTACTGCCAGGCATTATGAATTCATGCCACAATATCTTGGCTGTGATCGTTCAACAATTGAGAACGAAGCCGCAGTCATACTGGAAGCCAAATAGTATGCGGACGTACATCGTTCAAAATTGGCTAAGAAATACAGCCGGCCTACTGTTAGGGAAGGGCTGCAAGTTAAACTGAGTATCGCAAGGAGGGATAATGAGCACTAATAGCGCCAAAGATAATGTGATAACAACACCTAAAGAGCTGGGTAAAGCTATTAAGGAAGATCGAGATACGATTACAATTGAAGGTAGTTTAGCTAAAACTACGGTGAAAATTCATGCGACAGGAAAAGTTGCATGGGCTATAGCATTTGCAGCCATCGGTATTGCGGTAGTTGCCGCCATGGCAACTTTAGCTACCGGAGGAACCAGTGCTCCAGCTACCGGTACTACTGCTGCATTATCTGCTGGGGGAGCAGCGGCTATCCTCGGCAGTTCGGCAACAAGTGCAGCAATCTATATTGCTATTGCAGCAGGTGGTGTAGGCGCTTTAACGAAGCTTCGTCGTTATAAAGTAGTAGAAAAAAGTGACTCGAGATTAGTCTTAAAAAAAGGTTGATAGATATTAAAAATTTGAGTGTCCGGAGGCTATAAATATTGGTTTCCCTTTGTTTTTCTTATGCACCACTGTCAAATTAGAATATTTCTGCCTTATCAGCGAGCAACTGGTAGTACAAGCTGGTTGCTCAAAAATGTACCATTTTAACTACCGCTACATTGGATTAATTCGCTCTCCTTAGTAGTGAAAACTATTTCCAACTTCTGCTCCTGGCTAAAATCTGACCATATTTTCTAATGATTCCTGCGCTTTATCTGGTTTGCAGGGCTAAGGGCTTTACTAATCTGACATAGCAGAAAGGTACAGCCCTTGAAGTTATGGCATTATCGTGCGTTCAGGTTTCCCGCTTTCCAGACTGCGATGCACTGCTTCGCAAATCCGGCTGACCGCCAGGCCGTCCACTGCGGTGACCGGATACGGTGACCTGTTCCTGACCGCCCCCACAAAATCATTGATGGGGTCGATACCGAAACCGCTGGCAACGCCGTTGCGGTAGTTGATGAAATAGCTGTTGGGCGTGAGCGTCATGCCCGGCGTGGTGATTTCCAGCCCGCGATGCTGTGAAGTGCTGCGGATATACGTTGCCTCGCAGAGGATATCAATACGCCCGTCGTTGTCCTTCGGAAAGCCCTCCGGCAGCACCCATGAGTTTTCTACCACCCACGAACTGCCGTCGGCCATTGTCAGCAGGCTCTGCACGCTGTCGAAGGTGTCGAGGCCGCATTCAACCATCAGCCGCTTCTGCCCGACGGCATACACCGATACCACCTCCTGCCCGGAGAGGTGGCGTACCAGGTCAAAGCAGTGTGAGCCGAGAAACCACACCGGGGAGCTTGCGCCTGCCCAGTCCAGCCACTCCGTCGGCACGCTAATCACGTCATCCATGCTGATATGCCCGCGCAGGATGCGCCCGGCTTCCGGCTTATCCAGTTCAGCCTTAATGCGCATCACCGCCGGGTCCCAGCGTTTATGGAAATCGACGCCAACCAGCAGGTCCTGCTGCTGCGCCATCTCCACGATAAGCTCGCACTCGCGTACCGACGTGGCGAGCGGTTTTTCCGCCAGTACATGCTTACCGTGGCGCAGCGCGGTGAGGATGGATTCGGTGTGGTACGGGTCCGGTGTCGCCACCGAAACCACGTCGATGGCTTCCTCCTGCAGCAGGACATCCAGCCGGGTATAACCCATCACGCCGTAGGCCATGGCAAGGTCGTCGCAGCGCTCTGTGTCGGTGTCGCAGATGGCGACCAGCACCGTGTCCGGGTTATGGCGATACGCGTTCATATGGTGTTTGCCGTAGATACCTGCGCCGACCACGGCAGCTCTGATTTTGTTCATCGTTATGTCCTCAGAATAAGCCCAGGGAAAACAGACAGCCGACTATTACCGGAAGTGGTCCGGTCAGTTGTCTCGATAGCAGAAAAGCGGGTACACCTTTTGCTATGGTCTCCGGTTTCGCCTCCTGCATCGAAAGGCCGACCGGCACAAAGTCGCAGCCGACCTGCACGTTGATGGCAAACAGGGCTGGCAGGGCGAAGGCCGGAGATATCGCCCCTGCGCCAATCTGTGTGCCTATCATTACGCCAATCACCTGCGAGATGGCCGCGCCCGGTCCGAGCACCGGGGAGAGGAACGGAATGCCACAGATGAGCGACAGCAGCACCAGTCCCCACAGCGAGTTCGCCAGCGGCGTCAGGGCGTGGGCAATCAGGCTGCCGAGTGCGGTCTCCTGCACCAGGGCTATCAGCAGCGAGACAAAGGCCATAAACGGGATAACGTTGCGCAGCGACACGTCCACCGCTTCACGGCTGGCGGCGAACAGCAGGGCGATAACTTGGCCGACGGCGGTGCCGGTCTGCTCGACCATGCGCACCAGTTTCTCTGCGCCATTCGCAGGTGGCGGTGTGGTGGTAATGACTGGTTCCGGAGCAGGAAGTGGCTCAGGCCCGCAGTCCGGCGCTTCAGCGCTATCCACCAGAACCAGCTGTTCCATCGTCACGCCGGAAACGTAGTTATCCTCGGTAATAAACTGTGCCAGTGGCCCGGCGCGCCAGGTGGGGAGCACGTTGATGGTCGGAATGCCCTTCTGCGGGTACAGGCCGCAGCGCAGGGACCCGGCGCAGTTAATCACCACGCACAGGATGTCGTTATCCGGTGGAATGTCTGAGAAGCCGTTAACGATTTCCGACTCGGTGAGCGCGCCGATTTCTATCGCCACCGGATGAATCTCGCGTCCGGTCAGCGACAGCACCTTTTTGCCGCTGCCAACGGACAGCCACAGCCCTTTACCGTAGCCGCCGGGACCGGGAGGAATAAGTACCGTGTTCATGGGCGTCCCTCCTCAATCACCAGATTGCCGTGCAGGTCAAGCAGGTTTGGTACCGGGCCGGAGAGATGAACCGCGCCGACGTGGCAGGGATTCAGGTCACCGTTGAACACCAGCGTCAGGTGGCCGAGTTCAAACAGTGCCTGCTGTGCACCTTTGCCAACACTGGTCACCAGATAATCATGGCCCGCCAGCAGCAGGCGGTCGCCGGGGAGTATCATCAGGCTCTCTTCCCGGAACGACGGCTCCAGCGACAGGGAGTAATCGAGGCAGTCTTTCGGCCCGTTGCTGTCGAAGGTGATGAGCATTTTGTCGGTGAGGCCATCAGCGACAAACAGCCCGATGGCAGTAATACGTGCGCAGTAAATCATCATGGCGCATTCCCTCGCTTGCTGAGCCGCAGGAACAGGTACTCGGTGATAATCCCGCGAATCAGGCCAATTAGCATGGCAGCGGTGATATAGCGCAGCGCCAGTGAGGTGACGGGCTGGCCGAGTGCCTTAACCCCCGCAGCCACGCCGAGCCAGACAAACAGCTCTGATGGCACTACGTGGGGAAACAGGCTGGTGAGGGGATGGGCGGTGGTGCCGAGCGCATCTTCATAGCCGGGTTTACTCTTCTCAGGTAAGAGCTTGCCGAGCGTCAGCGCGCCGGGGCTGCTCATAAAGAACCAGCCGAGTGCCGGCAGCACGCCGTAGGTGAGGATGCGCGAGCGGCCGAGCAGGGCGGCGACTTGCTCCATCCGTACGGTACCGACCAGCTTCATCAGGAAGTTGATGGCCAGCAGTAGGCAGATAAGCATCGGGATAAGCCCGGTCATCATGTCGAGGAAGATTTTGCCTGCGGTCTGGAATACATGAATAAACGCCTCAGCGAGGCTGACTGTCCACATAAGGAGTCCTCCGGGTAAAAGGCCCGGAGCGCACAGACTTATCGGACAGAAGTTAAGACATGACAGGCGTAAGCGTCTGGGGCTCCGGTAATGGCGATAAACAGCTGTGATTCATACTGCTTTCTTTGTTATCCCCGCTTGTGGCGTGTTTTTGTGAACTGAGCGGTTTTCAGGACGAGCGGATGCGTGGCAATTCAGCCCTGAGTATGCGATGCTCAGCAGTTGGGTTTGCAGAGGGTGATAGTCTGCAATTTGTACAGATAAGTTATCACATGATTTTGTGAATTTAAAGATCTGTTTTTCACAATATATTGTGAATTTATTTTTATTGAATTCAACAAAATCAATTGATTACTGATTAGTGGCGTCTAATGTCTAAAAAAGATAATCAATTTTTTGATCAAGATAACAATTTTCAGTTTGGCACTCGCCTTGCCGAAGCGATGTCGTTATCTGAAGACACAGTCAGTTCTCTGGTAGATAAAACCGGTATTCCCAATTCAACCATTCGAAGCTATCTGAAGGGAGAATCCGTTCCCGGAATCATGCAACTTCGGAAGATAGCTGCTGGTATGGGCATCAAAGCGGGATGGTTTTTAGGTGATGATGAAGAGTTTGCCTGTCCAAAGGACGGGATGTCAGAAATTGAAAAGGATCTTGAGCTACTCAATAACCTATTCAAATACATGGCCCCTGTACAGCGAGGGCGGGTACTGAAACGCGTTCTGGCAAGTGTGGCGCGTCAGATCGACCATAATGTTGACGGTGACAATAATACTGAGCAATAGAACTAACGATCACTATCAGTCTGTATCTCTCATGGCTTTTGCCCTTTAAGGGCAGGCCCGTTCCCCTTATTCTCCCTTCCTTTCAGCCTTTGCCGTTTCAGTCCCTTTTCGCCATTTTCAGTTCTTCTGTTTTTGAGGTGGTACAGGTGGGACAAGTGGTACAACCGCGCCAGCCGTGGCTTTGCGCTGTACCACCTGAAAAATGCCAGTCTGAAAAGTGGGACAGAATCAGCACCGGCTGTCCCACCCTGTACCACTTTTTTTAAACTAGATTATCTAAAGTGGGACGCTGTAACCCGCGCCAGCTCTGCGTGTACCACTTGTCCCACCCTGTACCACCTTTTTTTAAAGCACGCGAGACTGTACTCAGACACTGAGGATGCGGGAGGTGAGTCGGTAGACCCTGGCTTTGCCGATCTCCGGCAGGCGAACCTGCGACTGGTATTTCCCGTCACTGCCGGGCAGCAGGCACTCTGCTTCCTGGCATAATCTGGCCGCTCTGGCGGGACTGAATCCCCGGCACATTTCCCGCCAGCCCTCCGGCAGGATGTGAAACAGTGTGTGCTCTTCACCCGTCAGCGGATCTTTTTCCACCCGGCGAAAGCCCACCATATTCAGCGGGCGGTCCGGGCCGTCCCACGAGGCAAAACGGCTGTACTGGTGCGCGGTAATGAACCGCTTGATCTGCGCCAGCACACCTTCATCCTCCTGGTTAGCAATATGGCCGCGTTCGTTCAGCCAGGCGTGCAGGCAGATCTGCACCGCCTCATACGCCGTGCCTTCCTGCCAGCCCGTGATGCCCTGCAGCGTCGCTATCTCTCCGGCCACCGCCAGCAGCGCAAAGCGGGCCACGATGCGCTGCACCTGGTTTCCGGCGTTGTCCGGCATCAGGGCGGTCTGGTAGCGGCGAAGTAACTCTCTTGCCAGCGTGGTGCTGGCGTCCAGGTCGTGGGTGAGGAAGGCCAGCCAGGCACGAAAGGCGGTGCCGTGGAAGCGGGCCACCCGGTCGCAGAGAGCATCGGCGAACTGCTGGCCACTGGCAAAGCCGTGTAGCTGCTCAAACGCGCCATGCTGCCCGGTGTCGCTGGGGATTTGTACCATGCGCACGTCCATTCCGGCGTAGAGGCGCTCCCCGGCGCGTTCGGTGTGTTCCGCCAGCGACAGCTCCCCGGTGGAGAACAGCAGCAGCGTCCAGTGCCTGCGATTACGTACCTCGCCGTCGGTGCGGGCGCGCCCCTTGCCCTGGCCGTTCGCCAGCATATAGGCAATCATCCCGGCTTCACGCGGGTCCACTTCGTGTAGTTCATCGAGCGGCAGCAGGGCATCGTTGTGGCGGCTGGCAATTCCCTCCAGCGCATTCCCGGTGGCCCGCCAGGAGTGCCAGTAGTCCGTGCCACCGCAGAC
>NZ_QFRV01000288.1:0-1240 GCF_004136805.1 Enterobacter cloacae complex sp. GF14B | reverse complement strand
TTCTCATTTCAAGGATCAAAGTGAAGTCATTGTTTTTGGAGACATGAATGCTCGCAAAAATATGATACAAAACGACACACAACAAGTCGATATGCATGTATAATCGAAGTTCTAATGATGTAAAAAATCTGGATCACTATGGAAAGTCACTTCTACATATGTGCAATAGTACCGGAATGCTCATTGCAAATGGTGTATCTCTATGGCAAGGCATCAATGACTTTACATGTAGAAAGCACAATGATGATAGCGTGATTGACTATATGTTGTTCTCGGAAGCCACTTTAGAATGCATACAAAGCTTTACACTTGGTGAATGGAATCCGGAATCGGATCATAGGATGTTATGTATTGACCTCAAGTGTGGTAAACGGCCCGAGCATGTAGCCTCCAATCATGATGTGAATCATTTCTACCTACGTCTAGACTTCAAACGAGCACTTATATATGCTGATATGGTGGACCAAATGTTAAGCATGATAGAGCATCAAGAGAGCCCAACATTAGAATGCAAGTGGAAAGTTTTCAAAGAAGTAATTTTCTCTTGTGCGAAGGAATGCTTTTCGGTGAAACACATGTCTTGCAAAAGGTCTAAGAAGGGTAGCACCAAGAAGAAATGGTTTGACATGGAATGTAGTCAAGCCCGAAAACACTTGCTAAGATTGGATGCAATCAAAGACAAGGAAGTTTACTTGGAATGTTCACACACATACAAAGCACTTGTTCAAAAGAAGAGGAGAAGGTGGGAAGTCGAAAAACAACTTCTTTTAGCACAAGAGAAAGCACATGCATGTGGCAAGTTTTGGCAAAATCTAAAAGGCAAGCGCGTTGAGAGCTTTGGTGACTTGACTCTTGAGGATATGTATATGCATTGCAAGAACCTCTATGAGCAACCCATGTTGATAAGATGGAGTGTTGTAGCTCCCTTCCGTTTATGCCTCCCTTCTTTACCATTGAGATGTATGCCGCGCGCTTGAGAAACTTGCTACTCACAAGGTAGGGTACCTTCAAGGTGTCAAGGCTGAAATGATTAAATGGACAAGCAAGAAAACACGATATTGGATACGCGATATGTTTAACCTTGCACTTCAGCATGGCATGCCTCATGATTGGAGTGCAAATTGGATCAAACCTTTGCACAAAGGAGGAGATGTAAACAATGTGAACAACTATCACACTTTAATGGTTGGCTCTTTGATGGAAAAATTATTTGGATGTATCATGGAGATGAAGATAAGTG
>NZ_QFRV01000287.1:0-1251 GCF_004136805.1 Enterobacter cloacae complex sp. GF14B | reverse complement strand
AGGGGCACCACCTAGCTTCAGCGGCTAGTACGCAAACAACACACCACCATAACAAATTTTTCATCCAAGAGAGATGAATGCTTGGGAGTAATGATGAAGAGGAAAGGGAATGAGATCAAGTGAGAGAGAGAGAGAGAGAGAGAGAGAGAGAGAGAGAGAGGGAGGGAGGGGGTATAGCTGCTTAGTACTTAGGCACCACAAAAGGATGGCGAATCCGCACACCCTTCACACATACACAAGCTCACTCCAAACACAAAATTAGGTGGCGATTCCGCACACCTCACATGGGAGAAACATTGCAAGAAAACATACTCACAAAACCTCAAGCTTTATTTAGAGAATAAGGCGATGAAATGGGGAGCATAGGGTAGGGGAATGAGAAGGGAGAGAGTGGTAGAGCACATGGCGGATAGGTGGGAGTTGATGGCGAAGACTCGCACGAGGGTTACGGCCATCATCCTTCATTTAGTTGCCCTTCATCTTCCATAGCCAAGGGTGTAGAGGTCATGCTCAAGACAAGCATGGTGATTGCGGTGATGGTGATGGTGTGGGTGTGTGTGTGTGCACTAGGCACACACAGTGCATAGTGTACTCTTTGGTGATGTTGTGTGTGTATTTAGTGTGATGGTGACCCCTCTTTATATAGGGGAGGAGGGGGGAGAAATTCTAGAATTTAGAAATGAAGAAATCATTATCTACATAGGCCATGTGACTGTGGGCCCCACTTGTCTGGCTGTGTGTATATGTGCCAGAACAGCAGTCTCATGAGAGAGAGACTAAGAGAGAGAGATGGGTTGATGAAAAAAAGTGAGAGGTGACATGGAGAATAAAGTAATTACAAGAGGGGAGAGAGGGGAGTGTGTTCAGAGGTGAATCTGTGTGCAGATGTGTGTGAACACAAGAAAAATCAGGTAACCACCGGGTGGGGATGGGTCTGTGGGCACCTTTTTCAGCGAAACTGAGTGTGTGTGTGAGTGTGGGGGAGGTTATTTAGCTACAAGACAAGAGACATGGCAACCTTTAGAGAGAAAGGGGGGTATTTGGGTCATGGGATATGAGAGGAGAGAGAAAGAGGGGGTGGGATATACTATTTTGGAAGATAGGATAAGTTGCATGTGAGTTAGGGTGCATTATTGGTGAGTTACAATGCATTATTGGTGAGAGGTGGGGTAGCTTGAGGGGAGAGATAAAGGAGAAAGGACAAGGGGAAGAGAGAGGGGGTTGACCTTTTGAGTGGAGGAGAGGAAAAGG
>NZ_QFRV01000286.1:0-1253 GCF_004136805.1 Enterobacter cloacae complex sp. GF14B | reverse complement strand
GAGAGCTACGAGAATGAAATTGCAACCTGTAGACGGGTTTATTGAAAAGCCTCTAGGACTCTTAGAAAAAGTAATTGTCACTTCGTGGGGAATCGAGTATGAGCATACATTTGCAATAGTCGATTTCAACAAAAAGAACAATTACGAGATCATCTTGGGAAGACCATTCATGAGACAATTAAAGATGGTCCACGATTGGGGTTATGACCACATATACCTCAGACATGGCGAGACAACAACTAAAATACACCTGAAAGACCATAGTTACAAAGATGTGAACCAAACACCAGTGGAAGAGTTTGATTCAGCTACAGTAGCAGGATCAGAACTCCCAGCATGGTTAGGGCAACCAAAAGAGCTATGGATGTGCGGAGCTTCACATTGTGGAAGCTTAAGAAGAGAGGAATGCGTCTTAGAAAGAGCAATTGAGGACAAGGAGTATATTCCGAAACCTTTCCCTGAAGATGCCTTGGAACCTCTAGAATGGGAACACATACTGGCAACATTGGATGTCTGTACCATTACCGACAGTCCAATAACAAAAGTTTGCGATAAGGAGGGCTATGATGTGCTACCCTATTACATGGTAAGCGTTGTACCAGAAAAAGAGACGGCATAACCTCCGGAACCAGAAGAGTTTTACAACTCCTCTGAACACTTGGAAGTAAATGATGATGCAGATAATGAGTGTTCAGACACCTCAAGTGAGCGTGGAAATGAAACCGAGAATATCAAGTTTTATGATTTTGCTAATCAACACCCTAGACGCCAAGAACGCTATAGGAGGAAACAAGCAGGAAACAAAGCGAGAGAGAACCTGATGCCCAGGATAAAAGGTAAAACTCACTATTTGATGCTTGTAAAAGCAGAGGATTGTGTAAAAGACCAAATATCAGGAAGATCCTCAAAAGTTCGAAGGGAAGGGACGCAAGAGGAAATAAAACAAGTACAAAAGACTAAAACAAAAACAAAATCAAAAAAATCTCAAAAATCAAAACAAGAAACAACAAAAGACCCAGAGTGGACCAAATTGGAGCGTAAAAAGAAATACCAAGAACTAAAACGGTCTTTACGAGAGGTATGGACTACTGAGGGAGAAAGTGATGGTAAGGAGGAGTCAGAAAAAGGAAACATGAATGTACCATCACACTATCAAAAATTCACCATCTAGGACAGAAAAATCATAATGACACCACTAGTCAGGGAAAGAATAAACCAAGAATCTTACGATGGGCCGGAAAATGCAAAACGGA
>NZ_QFRV01000285.1:0-1259 GCF_004136805.1 Enterobacter cloacae complex sp. GF14B | reverse complement strand
GGCAGAGCAACAGCAGGATGGACCTTCAGTAATACCTGCGCAGCGGCGCGGACGTTTCTCACGCTAAGGAGTGCCTGTGAAAATCTGTTACCCCATCAGAAACACCAGCGGCCAGGAGTTCCGCTCGCCGGATGAAGTCATGCGTCTTGTTGACGGGGAGGCGCACGGAACGTGGCTGCTGGGCACGAACGGACTGTGGCATGGTGGTATCCACATCAGTGATGTCTCCAGTCCCTTCTCGGCGCTTAACCCGGATGCCCTTAATACCGGCGAGCCCGAGCCCATCCGGTTCATGGCAGACGGTACTGTCGTTGCGTACCGGTTGAATAAGGAGCACCTGACAGCCCCGTACTGCGGACAGCAGCTGCGTTACAGCAGCAGTTTTGTGCTGGTGAAGTCACTGTGCCGGCCCGATCCGCAAAAGGAAAAAAGCTGGCTGGAGTTTTACAGCCTGTATATGCATCTGGCTCCGGTGTCAGACTATCCTGCCTCTCCCTGCTACAAAGTGAGGGACGGGCACAGCGGCATACTGTTACGTCAGTATAAAAACGGGCAGAACGGGCTGCCGGAGGGGGCGCCGGATAACGGCGAAGCCGGGACATATCCTGCCCCGGCGAAAGCGAACAAAAGCCTGAAGGCAGGCGATCGTTTTGTGTCTTCCCGTACGGGGCGTTTTTATGTCACGAGGAACGGACAGACCACCCTGACGACCTTTGGCCTGGTCCGTTTACTGAAAGACAATGTTCCGGGAAAAGAACAGTACTGGGTGACGCTGGATCCGGCGCTGATGGAGCCGGCCGGAGAAATACAGGGACTGATGCCGGCGTGGATGCAGAGAGCAAAACAGAAAGGGGCTTTTGACTCTGTGGAACTGACGGGAGGAACGGAAGAATGGCAGGTCAGCGCGGGCGCGCCTGTCGGGTTTATGGGATGTACGGAATCCCCGGCAGAGGGGAATAAACCTGTGGACAAGGAATGGTTTGTCCATCTGGAAGTGCTGAGTACCGATACCCGTATGCCCGGGTTTTTAGCCAACCCGGAAGGTGTGACGGGGGATAAAAAGTCAGTTCTGGTGTCAAAGGGAAAAAACCTGTTTATCCGGCAGGATGCGGCGGGACAGCCGGCATTTACCCCGACCTCCGCCAGGCTGGGCGTGCAGTGCCTGCTCACGCGGGACGCGGCAACACCGGTTGCGGATGGCTCCCGGAACTGGTGGTACAAAGTCACCGGGAGTGGCTGGTTACCGCAAAGCGATGTTG
>NZ_QFRV01000284.1:0-1272 GCF_004136805.1 Enterobacter cloacae complex sp. GF14B | reverse complement strand
TTCTTTACGCCGCCGCCACGGTTGACCACCACGATGAAAAGAGGATTTGTTGATGAAAAATCCTCAATTTGCAGAAGTTATCATGGTTAAGATGCTGAATTTTAGATATTTTAGGAGAGGTAAATGAAATTGTAACATAGAAGCAATAGAGAGAGACATGGAGAGGGTGTATGTATGTACAGGTTCATAAAAGAACTATAGGGATGAGAGAGAAGGGTAATGGTGAAGAGGGTGGGAGAAGCCATGGAAATTGCAGGTTTGAGTGAGGGAAGGAGAGGGAGGGATGTGTAAGAGTGAGTAGGTGTGTGGAAGGGTGAGAGAAGACTAAGGGCTACTTGTGAGAAAAGTGGGCAAACTGGGGTCCACTCAAAAAATCATAGCTCACCGCTGGTAGCTCCAAAAATCATGAAAAAATTTGAGGTGATTATTCAGAGCGTGGGCTACATTTTCTCTTTTGACCACCGCTCCAAATTCGGAGTGGAGATAGGTGCCAAAATTCTCACCAAAAAGCCTGTTTTTTATGCCTGCAAAAGTCTTTTAGTGGCCCCCTCCTTTGTTGAATTTGTACAATGCATCCAAGAGTGAGCCCCTCCTTTGTCATATTATAATACAAAGCATTCAAGTTGCCCTTGACCCATGCATGGAGGAGGATTATTGGTGAAATAAGAAATATATACATGGTGGGACTAGTGTATGGACTATTCATGGACTTTAGCTCAATGAGCACATGGTGTTAGAATAATGAGTAAAAATAATAATAAAAATATGGAGGAGTTATGGATATGGAAAGATATTGGAATCATATGATATGGTCCCTCTTTGAATTATTTTGGGTGAAAGAGGAAAAGGTATGCAAGTAAATAATATAATAAACGTGACCAATGAGTAGAAATCAATTTTTTGTTTTCACGAGGGTGAGGGTAAAAATGTGGGAGTGATTTGTATAAAAGAAAAATATGAGGTTAGAGTATGTACATATTGGCAAAAAATATAATTATGGTGTAAGAGGATGAAAGAAGGTGTACATAGGTTTAATAAAACACACACCTAAGTAGAAATATTTAAATAAAATATCAAAATAATTATAAAAAATCCCTATATTTAGGCCATATATACAATGAAATATTTACACACAAAGAGGCCATAATATACTTTTTTTTTAAATTATTTTTTTATTTTTTGGCTCAACTAGCCCAGTGACTAGCTAGCTGAGGGTTTTTTTAAGAAGATATGGGAAAAGCCCCCTAACTCACACACGCCTATGTACAATGA
>NZ_QFRV01000283.1:0-1276 GCF_004136805.1 Enterobacter cloacae complex sp. GF14B | reverse complement strand
CGGAGGCATCCGTCGCGCTCGCCAGCTGGCCGCGCGCATCGTACCCCCACTGCATCAGCGGCCATGTCTGGTTGCCGTCAAAATGGCTCGCCGAGGTAACACGCTGCGGGAAACGTTCATCGTCATAGCGCAGGGTGACGTCGATCGCCCGCGGCTCATCATGGATACCAACCAGCCTGCCGTGCTCGTCCCACGCCGTCAGCAGCGCATTGCCGTACTCGTCGCTGAGGGAGGCCAGGCGCAGGATGGAGGGGTTAGCGCGGGTCGGTTTATACAGACGCCACACCGCGCCGTCATCGTCGGCAATCGCCACGTCGCCGCTCTCATTGCGGCGGATGATAATGCCTTCGCTGATGCTGTAAAACGCGCGGTCGACCGGCGGCAGTTCAAAGCTCAGCTCGCGCCCGGTTTCATCGAACCAGGTGGCATTGTTTTCTTCCAGCGTCAGATAGCTGTCAAAGGTGGTAGCCCAGCCCAGACCAAACAGCCCTTCGCGGATGGTCAGGCTGTTGTAGCTGCGCTGCCAGCGCAGCGGAAAGCGCCCCGGCAGCGAGAAATCGAGTTCATCGTCGTCGTTCAGCACCTTCACGCCGGTAGCGGCGTGAACCGGGTGCGAGGAGCCGAACACGGCGTTGACGGCCATATCAGCCAGCATCCCGCCACCGGCAGCAGCCAGCGCGCAGGGCATGTTTTTCAGGATCTTGCCCGGACGCCCGCGCAGCAGGGAGAGCGCAATCATCCCCAACGCCAGACCCGGCGTTTTACCGCTTTTGATATCGCGGACCGTGAGGGTGTCGCCGCCGATGATCACGTTCGGGGAGACGTCGTCGGAAACGGTGCCTTCGCAGGTGGTGCGATCTTTCGCACGTACCGCGGGCTGCCCGTTGATAAAGACGCTTTTGGAGCCTTCCGCCAGATACTGTGGCCCGGAGTGTTTATCACACGCCACCTTGTCTTCTTCCAGCGGCGAGGTCCCTGCGGCGGCTGAGGCAACGCTCGGCTGCCACATTTCGCTGCCAAACTGTCCGGCAGCGGAGAGCAGCATACCCGCGTAGTCGGCAAAGCTGCCCGGCGACTGCGGCTCAGGGGACGGGGTATCGGCAGGCGTTAACGTCCCGGCGGCGCGTGCAGCGGGAAGTTTATTTGTCAGAACATTGCTCGAACCGGGGGTGATTTTACCCGCAGGCGGCGGCGGGAAAAGCGCATTGCCTAATCCTTCAGCGGCGTTGCTGATATCGTCGGTGATCCCGGCGACGTTCGCCAGAACCCCACCAAT
>NZ_QFRV01000282.1:0-1285 GCF_004136805.1 Enterobacter cloacae complex sp. GF14B | reverse complement strand
TGGCGGATTGCGCCGTCGCGCAGTGTGCCTGCTGGCTTAGCCCGGCCAGGGCATCGTATTCGCCCAGAAGGGCGATAACGGGCTTGCCGCTGCCGTAGCTGGCAATAAAGGCGTTGGGAATGCCTCCGGCTTCCCGCGTCAGGGTAAAGCCCTCGGCTTCCAGCGCGCTGGCGAGGCGTTCGGCGGACCAGAACTCTTCAAAGCGCGTTTCGGGATGATCCCAGATGTCGTCGGCAATATCGGTAAACGTCTGACATCGCGTGTCGATGGCATCAGCGATAAAAGCGTAGTTCTCCTGCATTACACACCTCGCGTCCACGGGAAATTAAGCGCAGTTCGCGCCAGCGTTTCGATGGCAACGTTCATCACCTGCTCATCAAAATCGAATTTTTCGTTGTGATGTCCGGCGCTCAGCTGGGTGCCGAAAACCATATACGAGGCCATGCCGCCGTTCTGCTGCACGCGGGCCATCATTAGCGTGGCGTCTTCGGAGCCCGCAGGCGCTTTGACCTTATTAATGGCATGAGTCACACCGGGCACCTGGCTTGCCTGCTCGCGCAGATAATCGACCCAGGCCGGGGAAGGGACGCTGGAGGTCGCCGCCCCCATCAGGTTTATCCCGGCTGTTACGCCATAGAGCGCCGCCGCGCCGGTAATTACCGCCTGCGCGCGCTCAAAGACATACTGATTAATAGCCTCGCTTTCGCCGCGGGTTTCAACCTTAAGTAACGCATCAGCCGGAACCACGTTGCGTCCGCTGCCCGCCTGCATGACCCCGACGTTAACCCGGGACGCGCCTTCGCTGTGTGGCGCGATGCCATGCAGCGCGATAGCGGCCTGGGCAGCAGCAAGCAGGGCGTTACGGCCCTCTTCCGGTTTACCGCCAGCGTGTGCGGCGACTCCGGTAAAGCGCACGTCAAATTTGGTGGTCGCCATGAAGTTATCGCTGCCGCAGATCACTGTCCCTTCCGGAACGCCGGTTCCGATATGAATGGCGGTAAAGTAGTCTACGCCGTCCAGCGCGCCTGCGGCGACCATAGCGCGCGCGCCGCGCGTACCCTCTTCGGCAGGCTGGAAGATCAGTTTGATGGTGCCGTTGAGCTGCGCTTCATACTGCTTAAGCACCTGCGCGAGCCCCAGACCAATGGTGGTATGCCCGTCGTGGCCACAGGCGTGCATCATTCCCGGATTGCAGGAGGCAAACCCGTCGCGGAACGGGCGATGGCTGTCGTCGAGCGCTTCGCTTAAATCAAGGGCGTCCATGTCCACGCGAAACGCCAGGGTT
>NZ_QFRV01000028.1:0-56427 GCF_004136805.1 Enterobacter cloacae complex sp. GF14B | reverse complement strand
TCATGCGGCCAGCCCTTCTGGCGTCAGGGCGTCAATCTGGCGACGCCACTGGCTCTGCTCAGGCTCGCCTTCGGTACGCTGCCCATAGAGCTGGGCGATTTGGGTGCCATCCGCCGCAAACAGCTCCAGGCTGGTGACGTGACCGTCCGCCGTCGGCTTGCGCGTTACCCACGTCTCCGCGACGGCCTCCTCCAGCAGGTGCAGGGTAAAGGTTGGGTTGAAGATGTTCAGCCAGCCTTTCATGGGCGTCAGTTTTTCCACCACACCGGTGAAAATCTGCACGCAGCCGCGGTTGCCGACGAAGATCATGATTTCGTTTCTGTCCTGTCGCGCCGTCTCCAGCAGCTGTGCCAGCGCGCTGTTATCCACCTTACAGGCCAGATCGTCACTCACCAGACGAAACGCCTGCTGGCGGCTCAGGTTATGGCGCTTCAGTAAGCTAAAGAACTGATGCACGTCGGTCATGGCGCGCCACTCTTTCTCCACCGAGCCTGCATCAGCACCGTCGGAATGCGCAGGGGCCTCGACAGCCTTTAGCGCCAGAGCGGGGTTATCGGCAATGATAAAACGGGTCAGCACGTCGCCCCAGGCGGCAACGTCGGTGTGATCCGTGGTGTAGACCTTAAGTAAAGCGTCGCCCTGATGATCGAAGAACTGAATGCTCTGACGTTCGCCGCGGGAGGTCGTTTCACTTATGTGAAACGCGCTCGCCCACTGGTTGAGGAACAAACGCAGATCCAGCGCACGCGGATTTAGCACCAGCCCGGCGTGGCCGCCGAGGTGCTGGTTAGTAAACGCTCCGATCTGTTCATGAACGGCGTATTCGTTACGGCAGATGCATTTGGTTTCCCCCACCGACTCCAGCGCCGCCAGAATCTCACGGATTTCACCGCGCAGCCGCCAGGCGTCGTGTCCCACGCGCGCAAATGCCAGCTCTGCTTCGCTGATGTGCATTAATCCGGCGATATCACGGGCGTACTTACCCGGATGTTCTTCTTTAAGCTCAAGCCAGCGTGTGTAGTGACCCATAATCTTATCCTTCTGAATCGTTGCCCCGAAGGGAATTACCATTGATAACTGACGAAGATCTTGCCGTTGCGGCCATCCTGCGGGATGCCCTGCGGTGACCAGTAGGCTTTGTCGAAGGCGTTCCCCAGCACGAGGGTGGTGGTGATGCCTTTGAACTGCTGCTGACCTTTATAGCTGACGTAGAAATCATTCACTGCGTAGCCAGGCTGCTCGCTGTAGCTGCTGCTGATATGCGTTGAACGTTCGACGAAGGTGCCGATCCAGCCCACGGAGAATCCGCTTTGCGCCACCGGGATATCCAGCTTGCTGGTGACGGTGTCCGGGTTGATGCTGGAGATGTATTCGCCCGTGTCGGTATCTTTCCCGCGCGTGCGGTTGTAGGCCACGTCCAGGTTGAACAGGCTGGTCGCGTAGGTTGCCATCATGTCCCAGCCCCAGATTTTGGCATTTGGTACGTTATAGGACATGGTGGTGGCCGCCGCAAAATCGACGGTAGTGGAGATGTAATCTTTCGCTTTGGTGTCGAAGTAGCTGGCTTTGAACTCCAGCGCGTCGTTGGCGAGCAGCAGATCGTCAAAACGTAGCCCAAAACCGAACTCCTGGGTTTCGTTAGTTTCCGGACGCAGGTTCGGGTTCGGCACCCAGTAGTTGGTGTAGAAGCTGCCGATAGAGAAGTGCTTCGAGTCGTTATACATCTCGCCCATCGTTGGCGCGCGGAAGGCCTGGGCGTAAGAGCCGAACAGCATCAGCCAGTCGGCTGGACTCACGGTTAACCCGGCGCGTGATGACCACTTATCCGCATCCACGTCATCGTAACCGCTGCTGCTGCCGCGGTAGTTGTCGTAACGCGTCCCGCCGAGAAGCGTTACCGGCAGGTCGCGCAGGGTAATCTCATCCTGCAACCAGCCGGAGCTGAAGTCGATTTTAGCGTCCGGGAAGCCGGTGGTCGCGCCGCCAGGGTGTTGCTCCTGACGATAGTATTCCCCGCCGTAGGTCAGCAGGTGCGAGGCGAAGGAGTCGCTGAACAGGCGGGTGCGGTTTTCGACTTTGCCGCCTTTGGTGGTCTGCTTACGGAACTCACCGCTGGCGTCGATGTTCTGGGCGTTGATCCGCGCTTCGGACCAGTAAATTTTCGCATCGGCGTTCAGCCAGTTGTTTCCGGCTGGCGCAATGCGGTAGCCAAGCTGGGCATCGCGCTGAATGGTGGAGCGATCGGTCATCGGGTTACTGCTGCTGGCATCCGTGGTCTGCGGATTTTTCGGCTCCTGCGCGTCGTTGTTGTAGTAGCGCAGGGAGCCGCTCAGCGTCTGCGCCGGATCGATTTTCCAGCTGCCTTTCGCCAGCATATTGTTGATGGATTCGTCGTTTGGCGCCCTCGCGCCGTCACTCTGGCGAATGTCGCCGCGATCGCGGCTGGACCAGGAGACCACACCGTCCAGGGTATCGGTGCGGCCATAGGCGCTGGCGCCCATCCCGATGCTGTGATCGCCCGTTGCACCGGTAGCAAATACGCGATAGCCGCTGTTTTTACCTGCATCCAGCAGATCGCTGGCGTCGACGGTGTCATACGAAATTACGCCGCCCAGCGCGCCGCTGCCGTACAGCAAGGCGGAAGGGCCGCGCACCACTTCGATACGTTTGATCAGCGCCGGATCGAGGAACGTGCTGTTCAGGTGTCCGGTATCGGTGCCCTGGCGCACGCCATCCACCAGCACCAGCACGCCACGGCGGTCATAGCCACGGAGGTTAACGTCCTGACCGTTGGTGCGCCCGGTGCCGTCCAGCGTCAGACCGGGCACCTTGCGCAGCAGGTCGGCAGCGGAGCTGGCGGTCTGGTTTTCCGGCGCGGTGGCGTCAATCACGCTCACCATCATGGGGGCTTCAAAGGCGCTGCGGGCATTGCCGGTGGCGGTGACGGTGATCTCGTCTGCAGCGGCAACCGTAACGCCCGGCAGGGTGCTGACAATCGCCAGCGCCAGAAGAGACGGGCGTAAAGACGCGGATTGCAGGTGTGGCATAGCAACTCTCCATAAGAATTGAAAAGCGCTGGCTGCCTGGGGATCACCTGGGTGGCTGGCGAATGTGTTGTCTGGTTTATTTAGTCAGGATCAGTTTTCCGGCATTGGTCTGGCGCAGCAGGTAGTGCTGGCCGTCATGCTCGATAATGACCCGTCCCTCCTCACCCAACAGGCTTTTACTGTCGATTCGGCGATCGGTGGGAGCAGGGGACGGCGCTGTGTGTGTTTTTGTTGGCGTTGCCGCGCTGTTATCGGTCGGTGACATAATGTTTATAAATAACAATCAATGTAACAATGATAATCATTATCAATAAACTGCAAATTCACAGCAAGCGTTTTTGTGAAAATTGTATGACGGGATCAAATTTGGGGGAGAGATGCGGTCTGACGCCCTCACCCCGACCCTATCCCACGGGGAGAGGGAGAAGGGCACGAATCGTAGGCCGGGTAATGCAAAGCCGCTACCCGGCAAGGGGTTAGAAGCGCGAATCTACCGCAGACGCCAGCATCTCCAGCAGCCGTTCGCTGTCTTCCCAGCTCAGGCACGGGTCGGTGATTGACTGGCCGTAGACCATTTGCTGTCCGGCGACGATCTTCTGCGTGCCTTCTTTGATAAAACTCTCCGCCATAATTCCTGCAATGGCGGTCGAGCCGCTGCGGATCTGCTGGCAAACTTCCTCGCAGACGTCTAGCTGGCGGCGGTGCTGTTTCTGACAATTGCCGTGGCTGAAATCCACCACCAGATGCTCCGGCAGGTCAAATTCCGCCAGCGTTTCGCAAGCGTCGGCAATATCTTCTGCATGGTAATTCGGTTTTTTACCGCCACGCATAATGATATGTCCGAACGGGTTGCCGCTGGTCTGGTAGATGGTCATCTGGCCATTTTTATCCGGCGAGAGGAACATATGGCTGGCGCGTGACGCGCGGATGGCATCTACGGCAATTCGGGTATTACCGTCCGTTCCGTTTTTGAAGCCCACCGGACAGGAGAGCGCCGACGCCATTTCACGGTGGATCTGACTTTCGGTGGTACGCGCGCCAATCGCGCCCCAGCTTATGAGGTCGGCAATAAACTGTCCGGTCACCATATCCAGAAATTCGGTGGCAGTCGGCACGCCCAGCTCGTTAACCTGTAACAGCAGCTTGCGCGCCAGCGCAATACCGTGATTCACCCGGTAGCTACCGTTCAGATCCGGATCGGAAATCAATCCTTTCCAGCCCACGACGGTACGCGGCTTTTCAAAGTAGGTACGCATCACGATCTCCAGGCGATCCTGATACGTGCCGCGCAGCGTCTGAAGGCGTTGTGCATAATCCATTGCCGCGTCCAGGTCGTGGATGGAGCAGGGGCCAATCACCACCAGAAGACGTTTGTCTTCACCATTGAGAATTTTTTCGATGCGGCGACGGGAGGCCGTCACATGGTCCGCCACCTCGGCGGAAACGGGATGCTGCCTGGCCAGTTCAGCCGGTGTGACCAGGCTATCAATGCGCGCGGTGCGCAGTTCGTCGGTTTTGTTCATGGAATGTCTCAGAAATTTTTTGCTTCATCGGCAGACTACCGGGAAGTGATGGGCATCACCTTAAACCAATCCCTGCTGATTTCAAGTTCGGGGCACGTCGCCCCGAGGATGGCATGATAATAACTGAAACTGAATTAATGTACTAGCGTATTAGTACATGCGGCGATTTAGCCCCATGATATCGAGGATCTTGGTGGCAATTTCTTCTACTGAATAGTTGGTACTGTTCAGCCAGGGAATTTGATTTTTCCGGTACAGCGCTTCGACTTCAGAGACTTCCATTCGGCACTGGCGCATCGAGGCGTAGCGGCTGTTCTCGCGACGTTCTTCGCGGATCGCCGCCAGTCGTTCCGGGTTGATGGTCAGCCCAAACAGCTTATGCTGGAGCGGCTTGAGCGCGGCGGGCAGCACCAGGTTATCCATATCATCGGCAATAAAGGGGTAGTTGGCGGCGCGAATGCCAAACTGCATTGCCAGGTATAGGCTGGTGGGAGTTTTACCGCAGCGCGACACGCCGAGCAAAATCACCTGCGCCTGGTCGAGATTGCGCAGCGAGATCCCGTCGTCGTGCGCCAGGGTGTAGTCAATAGCGGCAATACGCGCATCGTATTTGGTCAGGTTACCGGGGTTCAGCCCGTGGGTACGGTGGGCGATCGGCGTCGGATCGAGCTTCAGCTCGCTTTGCAAGGGGGCAACCAGCGCCTGCACGATGTCCTGACAGAAGCCCTCGCTTTGCAGAATGATATTGCGGATCTCAGGGATCACAATGGAATAGAACACCAGCGGACGAACGCCGGTCTGCTGGTAAATGGCGTCGATCTGATCCTTGACCGCTTTGGCCCGGCTCTCATTTTCCACGAACGGCAGCGTGATGCTGTTTATCGATACCGGAAACTGCGACATCACCGCGTGTCCCAGCACCTCGGCGGTAATCGCCGTCCCATCAGAAATATAAAAAACGTGGCGATCGACAGCATTATCCATTTTATCCACCCTGAATAGCGTACGTAATTGCCTGAAAGCATAAATTAAAAAAGTTAATTTCACAGCAAAGAACTTATCTGAATTTAAAATGAAATGGTGTTTTTGATTTTCCTGAAAAGTGGATTTCATTTTTCGATTAGCGGCTTTATTTCTAAGGTTTTTGCCGGAATCTATAGGAATCATCGGGTTAGCGAATGGCGGGAAACTGTCCGAAAAGTTGAAAATTTAAATTGCTTACACGATTCACCGTTTTTTTAGCGGAAATAAATATGCCAGTATAAATACGTAGTCAGGTGTTTCTTACTCCGATCAAATATCACAAAAGGATTGTTTCGATGTCCAACAATGGCTCGTCACCGCTGGTGCTTTGGTATAACCAACTCGGCATGAATGATGTAGACAGAGTTGGGGGCAAAAATGCCTCCCTGGGTGAAATGATTACAAATCTGTCCGGTATGGGTGTCTCCGTACCTAACGGGTTTGCCACAACCGCCGATGCGTTTAACCTGTTTTTAGACCAGAGCGGTGTAAACCAGCGCATTTACGACCTGCTGGATAAAACGGATATTGATGATGTCACCGAGCTTGCCAAAGCCGGCGCGCAAATCCGCCAGTGGATTATCGACACACCTTTCCAGCCGGAACTGGAAAAAGCCATCCATGACGCCTACAACCAGCTCTCCGCTGACGACGCGCAGGCCTCCTTTGCCGTGCGCTCTTCCGCTACCGCAGAAGATATGCCGGATGCCTCTTTCGCCGGGCAGCAGGAAACCTTCCTCAACGTCCAGGGTTACGAGGCGGTACTGGTGGCGGTGAAGCATGTGTTTGCTTCCCTGTTCAACGACCGCGCCATCTCCTATCGCGTCCATCAGGGCTATGACCACCGCGGCGTCGCGCTCTCCGCAGGCGTACAGCGCATGGTGCGCTCCGACGTGGGCTCTTCCGGCGTGATGTTCTCTATCGACACTGAATCCGGCTTCGACCAGGTGGTGTTTATCACCTCCGCATGGGGTCTGGGCGAGATGGTGGTGCAGGGGGCGGTGAACCCTGACGAATTCTATGTGCACAAGCCTACGCTGGCGGCTAACCGTCCGGCAGTGGTACGCCGCACCATGGGCTCGAAAAAAATCCGCATGATCTATGCCCCGACGCAAGAACATGGCAAGCAGGTCACCATTGAAGATGTGCCGCAGGAGCAGCGGGATCGCTTCTCACTGACCGACGCCGAAGTGGAAGAGCTGGCGAAGCAGGCGGTGCAGATTGAAAAACACTATGGCCGTCCGATGGACATCGAGTGGGCCAAAGACGGACACACCGGCAAGCTCTTTATCGTGCAGGCGCGTCCGGAAACCGTCCGTTCACGCGGTCAGGTCATGGAGCGCTACACCCTGCACGCGCAGGGCAAAATTGTCGCGGAAGGCCGCGCAATCGGCCACCGCATCGGTGCCGGTCCGGTGAAAGTGATCCACGACATTAGCGAGATGAACCGCATTCAGCCCGGCGACGTGCTGGTGACCGACATGACCGACCCGGACTGGGAACCGATCATGAAGAAAGCGGCTGCCATCGTCACCAACCGCGGTGGCCGTACCTGTCACGCGGCAATCATTGCCCGTGAGCTGGGGATCCCGGCGGTAGTCGGCTGTGGTGACGCGACCGAACGCATGAAGGACGACCAGAACGTGACGGTCTCCTGTGCCGAAGGCGATACCGGTTACGTGTATGCTGATATCCTCGACTTCAGCGTGAAAAGCTCCAGCGTGGATACCATGCCGGATCTGCCGCTGAAGATCATGATGAACGTCGGCAACCCGGACCGCGCGTTTGACTTCGCCTGCCTGCCGAACGAAGGCGTGGGCCTGGCGCGTCTGGAATTTATCATTAACCGTATGATCGGGGTGCACCCGCGTGCGCTGCTGGAGTTCGACGACCAGGACGCAAAACTGCAAAACGAAATCCGCGAGATGATGAAGGGTTACGACTCGCCGAGAGAGTTCTATGTTGGTCGTCTGACGGAAGGGATCGCCACGCTCGGCGCGGCCTTCTACCCGAAACGCGTGATCGTGCGTCTGTCGGACTTTAAGTCCAACGAATACGCCAACCTGGTGGGCGGCGAACGCTACGAGCCGGAAGAAGAGAACCCGATGCTGGGCTTCCGCGGCGCCGGACGCTACGTGTCGGAAAGCTTCCGCGACTGCTTCGCGCTGGAGTGCGAGGCGGTAAAACGCGTGCGCAACGACATGGGGCTGACCAACGTGGAAATCATGATCCCGTTCGTCCGTACCGTGGATCAGGCGAAGGCAGTGGTAGATGAGCTGGCGCGTCAGGGGCTGAAGCGCGGCGAGAACGGGCTGAAGATCATCATGATGTGTGAAATTCCGTCCAACGCCCTGCTGGCAGAGCAGTTCCTGGAGCACTTCGACGGCTTCTCCATTGGCTCGAATGACATGACGCAGCTGGCGCTCGGCCTGGACCGCGACTCCGGCGTTGTCTCTGAGCTGTTCGATGAGCGTAACGAGGCGGTGAAAGCGCTGCTCTCCATGGCCATCCGCGCGGCGAAGAAACAGGGTAAATATGTCGGGATTTGCGGGCAGGGTCCTTCTGACCATGAAGACTTTGCGGCCTGGCTGATGGACGAGGGAATTGATAGCCTCTCCCTGAACCCGGACACCGTGGTGCAGACCTGGCTGAACCTGGCAGAGCTGAACAAGTAAAACCTGCATAATCTGAAAAAGGCGAGGATATCTGTCCTCGCCTTTTTTATTTTCCTGCGAATATGCTCACCATCACAAATAAAGCAAAAAACCAAATATCATAATTTATCTGTTAATTTAGACAATTGTTAGCGGGCAGGGCGTTGCTAATACTTGAGCCTTACCGCGTTCATCCGTCGGGATGATGCGCGACTGGTTGAAATACGTTTTAACCTGATAAAAAGGCAAATAACAATGACAATCTCCTCTGTATTACGTACCAAAGATAAAATAGGTTATGGCCTCGGCGATATGGCCAGCGCGCTGGTCTGGCAAACGGCAACGTTATTTCTCGCTTATTTCTATACGGACGTATTCGGTTTGCCTGCCGCCATTATGGGCACCATGTTTTTAGTGGTGCGCGTGGTCGATGCGTTTGTCGACCCGTGCATTGGCGCGCTGGTGGACCGCACTCAGACCCGCCACGGTCGTTTTCGTCCCTGGCTGCTCTGGTTTGCCATTCCGTTTGGCGTGAGCTGCCTGATTACCTTCTACGTACCGGATGCCGGGCAGACGGCAAAAATTGTCTATGCCTGCGTAACCTATGCCATCCTGAGTCTGATCTATTCTGCGATTAACGTCCCTTACTGTGCCATGCCCGGCGCGCTGACGCTCGACCCGCGCGAACGCCACTCGCTGCAATCCTGGCGCTTTGGCCTGTCGTTTATCGGCGGGTTGATTGTAACGGTCATCGCGCTGCCGCTGGTCTCATTATTAGGCCAGGGGAATGTGCAAAAAGGCTATTTCTATGCCATGAGCCTGATGGGGCTGCTGGGCATTGTTTTATTCTTCTGCTGCTTCTTTATGACCCGGGAGCGTTACTCGCCGCGCAATGACACCTCCGGTTCGATGCTGACGGATTTAAAACTGCTGGCCGCCAATAGCCAGTGGCGAATTGTTTTTCTGTTTAATATTTTACTGTTAACCGCCGTCGTGACGCGTGGCTCTGCGACCATGTATTACGTTAACTATGTTCTGTTACGTCCGGAACTGGTTTTTGCCTTTATTGTTTCCGGCATGGTGGCCTCCTTAAGCGGCGCATTATTATCTGAACGCCTGCTGGGGAAATTTGACCGGGTGCGTGCCTATCAGTGGACCATTATTTCTTTCGTTATTTTTGGCGCGCTGATTTTCTTCATTCCGCCTTCGCAGGTGTGGCTGATATTCGGTCTGAATATTGTGTTTAGCTTTATTCAGAACCTGACCACGCCGCTGCAATGGACCATGTTCTCCGATGTGGTGGACTACGAAGAACACCGTAGCGGCCGCCGCCTGGACGGGCTGGTCTTTTCTACCGCCCTGTTTGCCATCAAGTTTGGGCTGGCGCTGGGTGGGGCGGTGGTCGGTTGGGTGCTTGGCATGGTGGATTACGCTCCGGGTCAGGCAAACCAGGCGCCTCATGTTCTTGCAACCATCAATGCCCTGTTCACCCTGATCCCCTGCGCGCTGTTCCTCTGCATGGTGGCGCTCCTTGCCATCTACAAACTTAACAGCCGGCTGGTGGACAGCATCGCCCGCGAGCTGGCCAGCAAACGCGATAGTCGAAACGATGCGGGGCAGCTCAGCCCGGCAACCCAATCCGCACTACAGGAGTAAACCATGACTGCGATCTACAAGGACGCGGGACGTCCCGTACACGAGCGTGTCGCTGATTTACTGGCGCGTATGACGCCGGAAGAGAAATTTGCCCAGATGCACGCGTACTGGCTGATCCTCGATGAACACGGCAACCACCGCGAGCGCAGCGATCTGAGCGATGAATTCGCTGGCGTGAGCGAACAGGCGTCCCTCAACGAAAGGCTGAAGCTCGGCGTCGGGCAGATCACCCGCCCGCTCGGCACGCACATTGTTAATGCAAAAACCGGCGTGCGTGCCGCCAACCGCCTGCAACGCATGATGATGGAGGAGACCCGGCTCGGCATTCCGGCGCTGTTTCATGAGGAGTGTCTGGTGGGGCTGCTGTGCAAAGATGCAACCCTGTTCCCGTCGTCGCTAAACTACGGTTCCACCTGGGACCCGGCGCTGGTGCAGCGCGCGGCGGAGCAGATTGGCAAAGAGGCCCGATCCGTCGGGTGCCAGCAGGGGCTGGCCCCGGTGCTGGATGTCTCGCGCGATGTGCGCTGGGGACGGACGGAAGAGACATTTGGGGAAGATCCTTGGCTGGTAGGGGTGATGGCGACGGCGTACGTGAAGGGGTTGCAGGGCGATAAGCGCGATCTGCTGGCGACCCTGAAACATTACGTCGGCCACTCCTTCAGCGAAGGGGCGCGCAACCATGCGCCGGTCCATCTCGGTTTCAGCGAGCTAAACGATACCTTCCTGCTGCCGTTTGAGATGGCGGTGAAGCTGGCCAACGCCGGTTCGGTGATGCCAGCCTATCACGACATTGATAATCAGCCAGGGCACAGCGACCATTTCCTGCTCACTACCGTGCTGCGTGAACAGTGGGGCTTCGACGGCATTATCGTGGCGGATTACGGCGGCGTCAGCCTGCTGCACCAGCACCACGGAATTTCTCACGATCCAGCGGAATCGGCGGCGCTGGCGTTTAACGCCGGGCTGGACGTGGAATTGCCGAAGGATGACTGCGCGCGTCATCTGGCAGAAGCGGTAGAGCGTGGGCTTATCTCAATGGCGAAAGTGGATGAGATTGTGGCGCGCGTGCTAAGTGAAAAATTCCGTCTCGGGCTGTTTGAAAAACCGTACGCCGCCGAAGACGGCATCGATTTGCAGAGTGAGGCGACCCGGCAGGTGGCGCGCGAGGTGGCAACAAAATCGATCACGCTGCTGGAAAATAACGGCATATTACCTCTCGGCGGAAAACCCCGTGTAGCGGTGGTGGGGCCGACGGCTGACGATCCGCTGGCGCTGCTGAGCGGCTACAGCTTCCCGGTTCACCTGATCATCAGCGATATGGTTGAAGAGACCTCACAGGTAACGACGCCGCGCGCGGCGCTGGAGCAGTATCTTGGCGCATCGCAGGTTCGTTACGCGAAAGGGTGCCACATTATCGAAAAACGGATGGCGGGGGCGCCGGTATTTCCGGGCGACAGCGGCGGTAAACCGATGCAGCAATCGCCGGTTTCACAACGTATGGATCTGATCCCCGACGCCGTGAGCGCGGCAAAAGAGAGTGACGTGGTGGTGGCCTGCGTGGGCGACCTTGCCGGGCTGTTCCAGAGCGGCACCGTGGGGGAAGGATCTGATACCGACTCGCTGGATCTGCCAGGCGTGCAGCAACAGCTGCTGGAGGCGCTGGTGGCAACCGGTAAGCCGGTGATTGTCGTCATGACGGGCGGGCGTCCTTATAACCTTCAGGGGCTGGAAGAGAAGGTGGCCGCGCTGATGATGGCCTGGGCGCCGGGGCAGGAAGGGGGCTGGGCGATTGCAGATGTCTTAACCGGCCGCGCGGAGCCGCAGGGCAGGCTGGTAGTGAGCGTGCCGAAAAACGCCGGGGCGATGCCGTACTACTATAACCACAAGCTGAAAAGCGGCGGCACGCCGTTTGCGTTCCATTTCGGCGCACTTTACCCGTTCGGTTACGGTCTCGGCTGGACGCAGTTTCGCTGGGGCGCGGCCCGCCTGGCTGAAAGCCGCGTCCCGATCGACGGAGAGGTGGCGTTAAGCGTCGATATCACCAACACCGGCGAGCGCAGCGGCAGCGAAGTGGTACAGGTGTACGTACGCGATAAGGTCGCCACGCAGGTGCGTCCGCTTCAGGAGCTGAAAGCGTTCCAGCGCGTTACGCTTTCACCGGGAGAAACCGCCACGCTGACCTTTACCCTGCCGGTGGAGATGTTTAATTTCACCCGCCGGGACGGGAAGCGGATTGTCGAGCCAGGGGAATTCGAGCTACAGGTTGGCGCGTCCTCGGCGGATATTCGCGAGGTGGTGAACGTGCTGGTGACCGGGGAAACGCGGGTGCTGGCGGGGGATTGGCGGATGCTTAGTCGCTGTGACATTACACTGGCGTAAAAAGGATAAAAAAAAGCCCATCGTGGGAGATGGGCAAAGACTACACACAGCAATTCGTTGTTTCACTCAGGGGATTTCCATGCTTATAAATCAAGGTGTTGATTTATAACCGTGTCTTAATAGTAGGCATGCCAGGATTTTGAGTCGATCGGATTCGTCTCAATAGTTAAAGGCAGGTAAAGATTTCTTGAAGAGAATGACGGTTTTAGGCAGGAAAAGGCGGGTCTGACCAGTGTGCAGAGAATAAATAGTTTAGCAACGTTTAAGTATTGCTGTGGAGAGTGTAGGCCGGGTAAGCGTTAGCGCCACCCGGCATCCGTTCTTACTGCGCGTTCTTATCTTCCAGCTCTTCAAGTTCGCTTAAGATGACGTCTGGATCGGTTCCCGGCGGCGGTACTTCATGCACCCAGGCGGAGAAGAGACGCCAGGTCACCGCTAGCAGAACCGGACCGATGAACAGGCCAATCATGCCGAAGGCAATTAACCCCCCGATTACCCCGGACAGGATCAGAATCAGCGGCAGGTCAGCGCCCATGCGGATGAGGAGGGGACGGATCACGTTATCCATGGTGCCCACCACGCAACTCCAGACCAGCAGCACCGTGCCCCAGGTCGTATCCCCCGTCCAGTAAAGCCAGATAATGCAGGGAACCAGCACCAGCAGCGGACCGAGCTGCGCCAGACAGGTCATCAGCATGACGACGGTGAAAATGGTGGCATAAGGTACGCCGGAAATCGCCAGCCCGATTCCGCCAAGTACAGCCTGCACCAGCGCTGTGACCACCACACCGAGCGCCACCGCGCGGACGGCCTGGGCTGCCAGCAGCACGGCCGCATCGCCGCGTTTACCTGCCAGTCGGGTGGCGAAATGACGTACCCCCAGCGCAACCTGCTCGCCGCGCCAGTACAGCAGGGCGCTGAAGACCAGCATCAACGTACAATGCATCATGAAGCGACCAATGTGCGCAGCCTGCCCCACAAACCAGGTGGTGGTTGTGCCGATGTACGGACGCACTTTGGCCATCAGGGCGCTACCGCCCATCTCCAGCAGGCTGTGCCAGCCGCTGTACAGTTTTGCGCCCACAACAGGAATACTGTTCAGCCACGCGAGATCCGGCAGCGTCATATCACCGCTGGTGACCGCGCGAATAACCGGGCCGCTACTGTCAACCAGGCTGTTAACCAGTAGTGCAATGGGAATAATAAACAGCAGGAACAACAGCAACGTCATCACCAGCACGGCCAGGCCGCGGCGACCAAACAGCAGTTTCTGCAAACGCAAGAGTAAAGGCCAGGTGGCGACGACGACGGTCGCGGCCCAGGCAAATCCGAGCACGAAAGGACGAACGATCCACAGACACGCAATAATCATAATGGCTAAGAACAGCACCGACAGCAGTATCTGCGCGACATCCCTGGGCTGACGAAGATTGACCATAAACGAAACTTTCCTTAAATGAACACCAGCAAGGCTGATGGGAATATAAACCGCATCTCTCTAATCATTAGTGATTTCAGCGATTTTTGACAGGCGGATTTTGCCCGTAATTCTACGAAGCACATAAGAAAAAAATGTGATAAAACTTTCCAGACACAACGCAAACGATTTCACACTATTCTCATTAGGGTCGACAGCAATGATCCCACAGATTTCTCAGGCACCGGGCGTCGTTCAGCTGGTGCTTAATTTTTTGCAGGCACTGGAGCAACAGGGTTTTACAGGTGACACCGCTACCGATTATGCCGACAGGCTGACGATGGCGACCGATAACAGTATTTACCAGCTTCTTCCCGATGCCGTCGTTTTCCCGCGCTCTACCGCCGATGTGGCGCTCATCGCCCGTCTGGCATCGCAGGAGCGTTTCAGCTCCCTGGTCTTCACCCCGCGTGGCGGCGGGACGGGTACCAATGGGCAGGCGCTGAACCAGGGCATCATCATTGATATGTCCCGCTATATGAACCGCATCATTGAGATCAACCCGGAAGAGGGGTGGGTGCGTGTGGAAGCGGGGGTGATCAAAGATCAGTTGAATCAGTTTTTGAAACCTTACGGCTATTTTTTTGCGCCGGAGCTTTCCACCAGTAACCGCGCGACCATTGGCGGGATGATCAACACCGATGCCTCGGGGCAGGGCTCACTGGTGTACGGCAAAACCTCCGACCACGTTATGGGTGTGCGGGCGGTGCTGCTGGGGGGCGATATCCTCGATACCCAACCGATGCCGATCGAGCTGGCCGAAACGCTGGCAAAAGAGAGCACCACCAGCGGACGGATTTATCGCACCGTGCTGGAGCGCTGCCGCGAAAATCGCGAGCTGATCCTTGACAAATTCCCGAAGCTAAACCGCTTCCTGACGGGCTACGATCTGCGACATGTCTTCAATGACGATATGAGCCAGTTTGATCTTACCCGCGTACTGACCGGGTCAGAAGGGACGCTGGCCTTCATCACCGAAGCGCGTCTGGATATCACCCGGTTGCCAAAGGTGCGCCGTCTGGTGAACGTCAAATACAACTCCTTTGACTCCGCGCTGCGTAATGCACCGTTTATGGTGGAGGCGCGGGCGCTGTCGGTGGAAACCGTCGATTCAAAAGTCCTGAACCTGGCCCGGGAGGATATTGTCTGGCATTCGGTGAGCGAACTGATTACCGACGTGCCGGATAAAGAGATGCTCGGCCTGAACATCGTCGAGTTCGCCGGGGATGACGCAGAGCTGATTGAGAGCCAGGTAAACACGCTCTGCCAGCGTCTGGACGAGCTGATTGCGCAGGGGGAAGGCGGCGTCATTGGCTGGCAGCTGTGTAACGATCTCTCCGGCATCGAGCGAATCTACGCGATGCGTAAAAAGGCGGTGGGGCTGCTCGGCAACGCGAAAGGGGCGGCGAAGCCGATTCCGTTTGCGGAAGATACCTGCGTGCCACCGGAACATCTGGCGGATTATATCGTGGAGTTTCGCGCGCTGCTCGACGGCCATGGTCTGAGCTATGGCATGTTCGGGCACGTTGACGCGGGCGTGCTGCACGTGCGCCCGGCGCTGGACATGTGCGATCCGCAGCAGGAGATCCTGATGAAGGCGATCTCCGACGAGGTCGTGGCCCTGACGGCCAAATACGGCGGTTTGCTGTGGGGCGAGCACGGCAAGGGGTTCCGCGCCGAGTACAGCCCGGCCTTTTTTGGCGAACAGCTCTACGCCGAGCTGCGTAAGGTGAAGGCCGCGTTCGATCCTGATAACCGCCTCAATCCGGGAAAAATCTGCCCGCCAGAGGGCGTTGATGCGCCGATGTTGCAGGTGGATGCCGTTAAGCGCGGCACCTATGACCGCCAAATTCCGATTGCGGTACGCGCTTCCTGGCGCGGCGCGATGGAGTGTAACGGCAACGGGCTGTGCTTTAACTTCGATGTGAAAAGCCCGATGTGTCCGTCGATGAAAATCACCAGCAACCGCATCCACTCCCCAAAAGGGCGTGCCACGCTGGTGCGCGAATGGCTGCGCCTGCTGGCCGACCGCGGCGTTGACCCGCTCAAGCTGGAACAGGAGCTGCCGGAAAAACGCGCCAGCCTGCGCGGGCTTATCGAACGCACCCGCAACAGCTGGCATGCGAACAAAGGCGAATACGATTTCTCGCATGAGGTGAAAGAGGCGATGTCCGGCTGCCTGGCGTGTAAGGCGTGTTCAACCCAGTGCCCAATTAAAATTGACGTACCGGAATTCCGTTCCCGCTTCCTCCAGCTGTACCACACGCGTTATCTGCGCCCGATGCGCGATCATCTGGTAGCAACGGTGGAGAGTTACGCGCCGCTGATGGCCCGTGCGCCAAAAACCTTTAACTTCTTTATCAACCAGCCACTGGTGCGAAAACTGTCTGAAAAACATATCGGCATGGTGGATCTGCCGCTGCTGTCGGTGCCATCGCTCCAGCGTCGGCTGGTGGGGCACCGCTCGGCGAATATGACCCTGGAACAACTGGAAGCATTAAGCCCTGAGCAGAAAGCGAAGGTGGTGCTGGTGGTGCAGGATCCATTTACCAGCTATTACGATGCGCAGGTGGTGGCCGATTTTGTCCGACTGGCCGAGAAAATCGGCTACCAGCCGGTGGTGCTGCCGTTCTCGCCGAACGGCAAGGCGCAGCACATTAAAGGCTTCCTCACCCGCTTTGCGAAAACCGCGCAGAAAACTTCAGATTTTCTGAATCGCGTGGCGCAGCTCGGCATGCCGATGGTGGGCGTCGATCCGGCGCTGGTGCTCTGTTACCGGGACGAATATAAGCAGACTCTCGGCGATAAGCGCGGTGATTTTCAAGTCTTACTGGTACACGAGTGGCTGCCTGCGGTGCTGACGCAAACGCCCCCTCAGGAGGTCAGCGGAGAATCCTGGTACCTGTTTGGGCACTGCACCGAAGTGACGGCGCTGCCGACGGCGCCTGCCCAGTGGGCTTCTATCTTCTCCCGGTTTGGCGCGAAGCTGGAAAGCGTCAACGTGGGCTGCTGCGGTATGGCCGGAACCTACGGCCATGAAGTCAAAAACCACGCTAATTCGCTCGGCATTTACGAGCTGTCATGGCATCAGGCGATGCAGCGCCTGCCACGCAACCGCTGTCTGGCGACGGGCTACTCCTGCCGCAGCCAGGTGAAACGGGTGGAAGGTAACGGCGTCCGCCATCCATTGCAGGCTTTACTGGAGATTATCGGATGATCTGGAAACGTGCGGTCACGCTGGAGGCCTTAAATGCCATGGGCGCGGAGAACATGGTCGGTTTGCTGGACATCCAGTTCACGCGCATTGGCGACAACGAACTGGAAGCGACGATGCCGGTAGACTGCCGTACTCATCAACCGTTTGGCCTGTTACACGGCGGCGCGTCCGTCGTGCTGGCCGAAACGCTGGGATCGGTGGCGGGCTACCTGTGTACGGAAGGAGAGCAGAAGGTGGTGGGTCTGGAGGTCAATGCCAACCACATCCGCTCCGTTCGCAGCGGGCGCGTGCGCGGCGTCTGCCGGGCGCTGCATGCTGGAAGCCGCCATCAGGTGTGGCAGATTGATATCCTGGACGAGCAGGATCGCCTGTGTTGTTCATCAAGGCTGACGACGGCCGTTGTGTAAAGTTTCCGGATGTCTTGCTTTTGGTCAAAAATTAGCCGCCTGATTGTGATATACTGGTCACGTTTTGAACATAAGCGAGGACATCATGGATACTGAAATAACCCCAACACAGCTGGCAATTGAATATTTACGTCGCGATAAAAGCAATCTGTCTCCAGCGCAGTACCTGAAAAAGCTGAAACAGCTTGAGCTGGAATTTACGGATTTGCTGGCGCTCTCTTCAAACGAACTGAAAGAAGAGATCTACTTTGCCTGGCGGTTGGGCGTTCACGTCCATTAAGCAGTGAAGAAAAGGCCGCAAGCGCGGCCTTTTTTGTGTCTGACAGTCAGTATCTGGCAGGCAGTTTATTAATTTTAATCAGCCGGCCTTCTTCCATTTCGATGAACCCGCCCGTTTTCAGGTCAGCCAGGATCCGCATTACGCCGCTGCGGGAAAGCTGGGTTTTATCCCTGATATACCTTTCCGCCGTCACGCTACGTCGGTAGCTGTCATCTTCCTGCATCAGCAGCACGAGCTGCTGGCGAATCATCTCGTACGCGGTTGGCGCGCCTTTCGGCATGACGTTGTGATAAAGCCGGTTATAGACAAACATTAGATGATTAGAAAGCAGCCCCCACAGCGCCTTCTCTTTGATAATTTCAGCCACCCGATCGGTCGTGAGCACACCAATCAGGCAAGGCGTTACCGTTCGAAGGTAGTCGGTAAAATAGATGTCCGTCAGGTTAGCGAGGCCAAACAGGGCGGGACTGCGCGCCGTCGAAAGCATCATGTCGTCGCTTCTTCTGTATATGGCGACCGTGCCGTCAAGAATTAAATAACACATGCTCTGCCCGTTTACCTGGAGATCAAGTTGCTCGCCGGGATCGGTTTTATGCGTGGTGCAGTGCGGCTGTAAATGAGAAATCAGTTCCTGAGCATAGGGAGATCCGCGATGCGATGGTTTGTCAGAAGACATAGCGTTAACCTGGAAAGAGACTGTACTCTCTATAGTGTCGCTCTTCTTTTCCACCTTCTCCAGAGATAAATACAGCCTCAGTATTTACGGGGTAAGTGATGGATCTCTACTAGAACGCCACGCTCCATGGTGATGTATTTCCCCGTCCGCAACTCCGCGAGGATCCGCATAATGCCACTGCGTGAAAGATAGGTGCGGCTTTTGATATAGGCTGCGGCGGTAATGTTTTGTCTAATGGCTTCAGGCTCCTGCATCAACTCAACCAGCTGAAAGCGGATAATGTCATAAGCCGACATTTGCGATATCTGGGCGCAATGTTCGTAAACGCGCGATGCGGTATAGATCAGCAGGTTTGAGAAGTGCTCCCATAAATTCTGTTGTGCGACAACATGATTGAAACGCGCCAGCGAAACGCTGGCCACCTCTGAGGTTTCCAGCGCTCTGACGTACAGGTGCTCAGACGATAACTGGCTGCTCACGCCGAGTATAAATGGCGCAGATTCAGAATTTAAGACGATACCGTCCCCGCGACGGTGCAACGCCACGCTGCCATGCAACAGTAAAAAGCATTGACGGGTATCGCCGGAGCAATAATGGATAATTTCTCCTCTGGCAATAATGCCTCTCTCCGCATGCGGCAAAACATTATCGATTATTTTTTCAATGTGCTTAAAAGGCTTAGCGCCGAGCACTGTTGATTTATCAATTTCTGACTCAGGCGCGAATCGGGTATTCATTTGAGACCTCACTGACTGATGCGATCATTTTTGATCGGCATAAAGAATTATCTTAAAAAACAGCAGGTCAGGGAATGTTAGCAGCGAGTCTAATTATAGACTTATCTTTTTTTAAGTGTTAATTAATTGAAATTGCAACTTTTTTTGTTCAGGTCTAAAAGTAGACTGTGGACATTATTCTTAAGCTATTCCCGAGTGAATATGTTTTTTATTTGTTAAAAGAGGGTCTACAGCTAGACCTCAAAATTGATTGTATGCGGAAAAGGAGTTGTATAAATTTTGACTCGTCGGAAGGGGTTTAATTTCTGCAACTGAATGTCGGTAATAAATAGAGTAATACGGGATATAAAATTATGAATAAGAAATTGATGATGGCAATGTTAGCGGCAGGTTCTGTACTCACTATGACCAATGCATTGGCAGCGGCCGGTACCGTTAATTTTAACGGAAATATTCTGGATTCTGCATGCGACGTTGATGTGGCATCCCAGAATCAGGTGGTGGTATTGGGCGATTATTATAAAACGGAATTCCCGACAACCGGGGCGAGAACGGCTGCGACGCAGTTTAATATTATTTTGAAAAACTGTCCGGTAACGGTCACCAATGCAAAAGTCCGTTTTGATGGCACGCCGGATTTAACCAACGCCAGCCTGCTGGCGATTGATACGTCCGTGGCGGGAGCGGCTACCGGGGTGGCGATTAACCTGATGACGGCAGATAAAGCCGATCTGCCGCTGCACGGCAGCAACAGCTATACCTACGCACTCAGCAGTACGGCTGATAATACGTTGAGCTTCTACGCGCAGTATATTTCCACCGCGGCATCCGTTACCGCGGGCCCGGCTAACTCGGTCGCGAACTTCTCTGTGGTGTACAACTAAGTCAATGGCAGTAATTAGCAGGGGGCCGCCTGGCCCCTTGTTTTATGAGGTAAAAAAATGCGTTTTATCACCACAACGGGCCTGGTTATGGCGCTGTTACCGCTGACGTTAACATCCGCCAGTGCAGGAGTAATTATTGGCGGCACCCGTGTTATTTTTGATGGGGCTAAAAAAGAAGCGTCAATAAATATTACGAATCCTGATAACGGTCCTTATTTAATTCAGTCGTGGATAGATGTTCAGGATGAACAATCGGGTAAAGCGCCTTTTATTATTACTCCTCCGCTGTATCGGCTGGACGGCGGACAAAAAAACCTCGAGCGTATTGTCATGACAGGCTCTCTGCCTCAAGGGCAGGAGAGTTTATTCTGGCTGAACATCAAAGCTATTCCGTCAGCCTCTAAGCAGATGAACTCGCTGCAAATTGCCGTCAAAACGCGCATCAAATTAATTTATCGACCAGAGGCTCTTCGTGCGTCTACCCCCGAGGAGCAGGCCAATAAATTAACCTGGCGTCGTGCGGGAAATACCCTTCTGGTTAATAATCCAACGCCGTACGTTATCAATTTCAATGAAATTACGTTGGGTAATAAGAAACTTGACGATGTCACGTATGTGATGCCTTCGGGCACAGCCCGTTTCCCGTTACCGAATGGAACCAGTGGCAATACGCTGACGTTTAAAGTCATTAACGATTATGGCAGCCCTGGTGAATTACACCGGGCCAGTTTGTGATCCTTACGCGTTAATCAGGTGCTCGTCATGACAACGGCATTGAATACAATGCAGCCTGCGCGCCTGGCAATATTTATTGCCCTCGCGCTTGCTGGTGTCTCTCCCACACTGTATGCCAGTGAGACGTTTAATACGGAACTGGTAGAGCTGGATAATCCCGGAATGGGGAAAGCGGATTTATCTGCCTTTGAATCCGGCTCGCAGGCGCCCGGGACATACCATGTTGATATTATTCTTGACGATCGGCTGCTGGAAACGCGGGATATTCGTTTCATGGCAGTGAAGGATGCTAACGGCAGTGAAACGTTGCAGCCGTGCCTGAGTATCGGGCAGTTAAAAGCGTGGGGCGTGAAAACGGCGCTTTTCCCGCAGCTCGCCGCCGGGGAAGGTGAATGTGCCGATCTCAGGGCGATTCCACAGGCCAGCGCGGATTTCCAGTTTGGCGCTCAGCGTCTGGCGATCAGCATCCCACAGGCGGCCATAGACCTGCCAGCGAGAGGTTACGTTCCGCCGGATATGTGGGATGAAGGCATTACCGCGGCCATGCTCAACTACAGCCTGAGCGGGGCAAACAGCCGGGCAAGAAGCGGGGCAGGCACCCGCAGCGACAGCCAGTATGCAAACCTGCGGCCGGGGATCAACGTCGGTCCCTGGCGGTTACGCAACTACACCACCTGGTCCCGCGATGCGTCCGGCCAGGATAAGTGGGACAACGTCTACACCTTGATGCAGCGCGCGATTATTCCCCTGCAAGCCCAGCTTACGCTCGGAGACAGTTCCGCGCCTGCCGATGTCTTTGACAGCATGCCGTTTCGCGGCGTCCAGCTGGCGTCCGACGACGATATGCTGCCGGATTCCCTGAAAGGCTATGCGCCGGTGGTGCGCGGTATTGCGCGAACTAACGCGCAGGTCGTGGTGCGTCAGAATGGCTATCAAATCTACCAAAGCTACGTGGCGCCGGGCGCGTTTGAGATCGCGGATATGTATCCCACCGGCGGCGCGGGCGATCTTGATGTCACGATCGTCGAAGCCGATGGCAGTGAGCAACATTTCACCCTGCCGTACGCTTCGCTGCCGGTCCTGCAACGGGAGGGGCGACTGAAATATGCCCTTACCGCCGGGCAATATCGCTCGTATAACCGTAGCGTGGAGAAAACCCCCTTCGGGCAACTGACCGGAATTTACGGCCTCCCTCACGGGATCACGCTCTATAGCGGCGTCCAGGGGGCAGATAAGTACCAGTCGGTGGCTCTGGGGATGGGCAAGAACATGGGCGATCTCGGGGCAGTATCCGCAGACGTCACCCAGAGCTGGTCAATGCCGGAGCATACCGCGAAAACAAGCGGTCAGTCGTGGCGGGCCAGATACAGCAAGAATTTTATCACTACCGGGACCAACTTTTCGATTGCCGGGTATCGCTACTCGACCCGCGGCTATTACGGGATGCAGGACGTCCTCGGTTCGTACGGAGACAGCAGCGCGCTTCAGGACAGGCGACGTAACCGTGCCGAGCTGACGATGAGCCAGACGCTGGGGGACAACCTGGGCGCGCTTACCCTCAGTGCGGCGCGGGAAGATTACTGGAATGACGGTAAGTCGATGGCTTCGTGGAGCGTCGGCTATAGCAACTACTGGCACAACATCAGCTATGGCCTGACATGGACCTACAGCAAAAATGTCCGCTCAGCGTCAGAAAACCGCAAAAGCCAAAAAAACGCTGACCACGACCAGCTTCTGTCGTTCAACGTCAGCATTCCGCTGGATAAATTTTTGCCGCAGACATGGGCTAACTATGGCATGAACGCCAGCAGCAATAACGGGACGACGCATAACGTCGGCCTGAACGGGGTGGCACTCGAGAACCGTGCCCTGAGCTGGAACGTCCAGCAGGGATATGGCACAGAGGGCGTGGGGAATACCGGCAACGTGAACGCGGACTATAAAGGCACCTATGGCGAAGTCACGGCAGGTTATGGTTATGACAAAAACAGTGAACGCCTGAATTACGGGCTGCAAGGCGGCATTCTCGCCCATGCTGATGGCATCACGCTTTCCCAGCCGCTGGGGGAGACCAGCGTCTTAATCAAAGCCCCAGGCGCCTACGACGTGGATATCCGCAATCAGCCCGGTGTACGGACAGATTTTCGCGGATATACGGTCGTGAGCAACCTTTCTGTCTACCGGAAAAACGATCTCACCCTCGACCCGGAAACGATGCCGGACGATGTCGAGCTGGAGATCAACACCCGCACGGTGACGCCGACGCGGGGAGCGGTGGTGAGAGCCGATTATCTGCCGAAGTCAGGTCGCCGGGTGCTGATGACCTTGACCGACAACGACCGCGCCGTTCCGTTTGGGGCGGTGGTCACCCTTGTGGGTGATGAAAGCGGCAGTTTTATTGTCGGCGATCGCGGTCAGGTCTATTTAACCGGGATGCGCGAGCAGGGAACGTTAGTCGCCACATGGGGAAGTCAATCCAGCCAGCAATGCCGCGCTGATTTCACGCTGCCGAATCACTCAATGTACGGTGGGATCGCTGATATGCGCGCCACCTGCCGTCAGGAACGCTAACATGAAATGTCTTAACTCGATGCTGCTGCTCTGTTTGCTCGCGGCGGGAAGTATCGCTCGTGCCGGTACCTGCACCACCATCATCCCGCAGCTTTCCACCCTGTCCGTGGGGACGATCAACGTGCAGCGCGATGCGCCTGTCGGCACGGTGGTATTTTCCGGCGCGGCGTCAGCCACAGGCTCCTATCTTACCGGGTGTACGAATCCGCTGATGCTGGGATTCAGCATGCGCTACAACAGCGCCACGTTGAGCAGCTACGGCAACCATGTTTACAACACGAACGTCATCGGGATAGGGATACGCTTTTCCTCCAACGGCTATTTTGAAAACCCGAGCAATACGTTCTCGTACAATGCGCAGACCTCCTATGTGGACTGGTACGGCGGGAGGATTGAGCTGGTGGTGACCGGCCCGGTCTCATCGGGGGCATTAACCCCGGGGGTGATTGGCGTCGTGACGCTTCAGGGAAGCGACGGCCTCTACCGTGACGGTCTGACCACGCAGCTCACCTCCGGCAACATCAATGCCCTGGCGTGCACGGTGAATACGGCCCAGCTGACGTTTCCGATAGGGGATATTCCCGCTTCGGCGTTCGGCACCGTGGTGGGCACCACGCCAGCGGGAGCACAGAACACGCAAAACCTGGGCTTAACCTGCGCCGCCGGAACCAATATTACGGTCTCGCTCAGTGGAATACAGAATCCGGACAGCGCCAATACCAGCGTGATGGCCTTAACCGGGCAGGGAAATGCCGGCACTGCAAAAGGGGTGGGGGTGCAGCTAATCTATAACGGTGCACCGCTGGCGATGAACAGCCGACTATTTTTGCGACAGTCTGCCGGGGGGCAAGAGACGTTGCCATTAACGGCCCGATATTACCAGACGTTAACCCGCGTGGAGTCAGGTTCAGCGAATGCCTCCGCCACCCTGAATTTGACCTACCAGTAGCAGGTAAGAAGATGAAAATAAGATGCAGGACACTGCTGTTACTTGCCTTACTCAGCGGGAAGGTATGCTCCGCTGATAGCGTCAACATCGGTGTGACGGGAAATATCGTGGCGTCGCCATGCATATTTAATGGCGGCAATAACAATCTCGATGTCAATCTGGGCAATATTCAGGCAACCAATATGGCGACGCCGGGCTCAACATCGGATCCGGTGCCTTTCAGTCTGCTGTTTACCCAGTGCCCAACGGGAACGCAGAGTGTGACCGTCGCTTTCACCGGCAGCCCCGATCCTGAGGCGGGCGCGGACTATTTTATGAACAGCGGTTCGGCCACACATGTGGCGATAGCCATGCGCGATGCCCAAACCGGTGCGCTTAAAGGAACAGGCTCCAGCATGACCCAGACCATTGCCGCGGACAGAACCGCGACATTAGCTATGCTGGCCTCGGTAAAATCCATGACGGGGGGCGCCACGCCGGGAAGCATCCGCGCGGTTGTGGTGATGACGATGCAGTACAACTGAATGCCGGTGATAAGCCTTTTTTAAAGACGTTGGTGTGAACTATGTTAAATATTCTGATTCAGGAAACGGATCTGTTTTTTCAGGCTGGGCTACAGAGCTTTTTCGAAGATTTTTTTAAGCATAACTTTCATCGCTCCATCACTTTTCACCTGGCGCTGACCAATGAAAACGTCAGCCAGGCCGATATTATTGTTCTTTCATTATGTCAGGGGGAAACGCTGACCTGTTTTCCGGAATTACTGGCCCGGCAAAAAGGAATTGTGATAGGTCTCGTCGACGATGAGCTGCGCTTTTCGGCGCTGCCTTCCTGCTTTCAGGACATTATTTTTCTTCCTCGCCGGGCATCGCTTGATCGTATTAGCGGCGTTCTGTTTATTGCGTGGTTCACGACGCAATTACCGGGTTACACCTGGAATAAAAAGACCTGTTTCGACTGCCAGCATAAAGGTTTATCCCGGCAACAAATTCGTATTCTGGTCAATTTTTACCGAGGGCTGTCGGTAGTGCAGACCGCTCAGGCGCTGGAGATGAGCGAAAAAACGGTCTTTACCCATAAATATATGATGATGCAAAAATTTAATCTGCGAAGCGATTACGAGCTGATCGTACTGTTGAGAAGGCTGATGGAGAAAAAGAGCCGGCCGAACCTGCTTCGCGATTACCTGGAAAATAATTATGCACAACAAATAGCCTGAAACGGCAGCGGATAGCTGGCCGGGCAGCGATAGCCGCCACCCGGCAAGCATTTAAACGTTAACCGCAGCGATCAACCGCGTCTTCATGGTCTGGTACGCGGAAGCCGCAAAATCCTCCGCCCAGCGCTGGTCCTCGATTGCCTCAAGCTGCACGGCGCAATACTTCGTTTCCGGCGTTCTGGAGATCGGGTCGAGATTATCCTGCGTCAGCTCATTACAGGCGCCAATCCACCACTGGTAGGTCATATAGATTGCTCCCGCATTGATGCGCTCGCTGATGCTGGCGCGGGTGATCACTTTACCCCGGCGTGAACGTACCCAGACCAGCTGGCCTTCGGCAATCCCCCGTTCATCCGCGTCGGCCGGGTTAATTTGCACCCGGCCCGGCTCGTCGGCCAGGCTTTGCAGCGCGGCGCAGTTCCCGGTCATGGAGCGGCAGGAGTAGTGGCCCACTTCGCGCACTGTGCACAGTACCAGCGGGTAATCCGCATCCGGTGTCTCCGCCGGGGCGCGCCAGGGGGCGGCAAATAGCTGGCCTTTGCCAGTGGGGGTGTCGAACTGATTATCCTTGTACAGGTAGGGAGTGCCGGGATGATCGAGGGTTGGACAGGGCCACTGCACATGGCCCATCTCGCCCATTTTTTCGTAGGTCACGCCGTAGAAGAGGGGGCACAGCTCGCGCATTTCGTCCCAGATCTGCTGGTTATCCTCGTAATGCATGGGATAGCCCATTTCCGTGGCCAGCAGGCTGATGATCTCCCAGTCGCGCCTGACATTGCCGCTGGGCTCAATGGCTTTGCCGAAACGCTGAAAGCCGCGATCGGCACAGGTGAACACACCGGCGTGTTCTCCCCATGAGGTGGCAGGGAGCAGCACGTCAGCCAGCTCTGCCGTTTTGGTCATAAAGATGTCCTGAACCACCACAAAATCGAGCGCCTCAAAGCCGCGGCGGACCAGACCCAGATCGGCTTCTGTCTGAAGCGGATCTTCCCCCATGATGTAATACGCTTTGATCTTACCTTCCAGCGCGAGATGCGGCACTTCGGTGATACGCGTTCCGACGCGATCGTCCATCCGGTTGACATTGATTTTCCACGCATCGGCAAATTTCAGTCTGACCGCCGGATCAGTGACGTCCTGGTAGCCGGGGAACATATTGGGCAGAACACCCATATCGCAGGCGCCCTGAACGTTATTTTGCCCGCGAACCGGACCCACGCCGACGGCAGGGCGGCCCAGATTGCCGGTCAGCAGTGCAAGGCTGGAGAGACCTTTCACCACATCGACCGCCTGACCAAACTGCGTGACGCCCATACCCCACATCACCGTTGCTGAAGGCGCCGCTGCGAACATGCGCATTGCCTGACGAACATCCCGCGCGGGGATCCCCGTCAGATGTTCAACCTGCTCGGGTGCGTAATCTTTTACCGTCAGTCGGTACGCCTCAAGCCCTTCTGTAAAGCGAGCAACGTAGTTTTTGTCGTACAATTCCTCTTCAAGCAGGACATAGCCAAAGGCATTGACCAGCGCCATGTTACTGCCATTTTTTAACTGAAGATGAAGATCGGCAATGCGTGCCGTTTCAATATGACGCGGATCGCAGACAATGATTTTAGCGCCATTTTCACGTGCTTTAAGCACGCGTCGGGCGACTATGGGGTGAGAGTCGGCGCAGTTATAGCCGAATACCAGCAGGCATTTTGAGTTTTCAATATCGTTAATGGAATTGCTCATGGCGCCGTTGCCGAGGGTCTCCTGTAAACCGGCAACGGACGGACCGTGACAGACGCGGGCGCAGCAGTCGACGTTGTTAGTATTCAGCACCGCACGGGCAAATTTTTGCATCACATAGTTGGTCTCATTGCCCGTTCCCCGCGAGGAACCCGTGGTCATAATGGACCGAGGGCCGTACTGATCTTTGATGCTTTTAAGCCTGTAAGCGGTATAGCGAATGGCCTCTTCCCAGGTAACAGGGGTAAAGGCCTCCCCTTTGCTGTAGCGGATCATGGGCTGCGTCAGGCGGGGGGTAAGCAGCCGAGTATCATTAAGAAAGTCCCAGCCGTAGAACCCTTTCAGGCAAAGCGTGCCCTGATTAGTTACGCCATCAGCGGCTTCGGCACGGATAATCCGGTTATTTTTAACGACGAGGTTAAGTTTGCAGCCTGCACCGCAGTACGGGCAGACGCTGGCGATTTTTTTCATCAATAACAGACCTGTTAAGAAATGAAGCAATGTTTACTGGAAAGCCCAGTCCCTTAGCGGACTAAGCAGGATCCATGCCACATTCGGCGTGCTTGATTAACAGGGCGTTAGGGGAGAGAGGACGTGTCATCGTCAGTCCGTTCGTCAGAATTGACGATGACACGCTATCCGAAGAGATGGGAAGAGAGAGGCGTTAAAGATCGTCCATGGTGTAACCGACGACAATTTCCAGCGTCTTGCGGATCACATCCGCCTTAACGACATCGTCGGTGGATTCCAGCGTCTGGATCAGCCAGAGAATGATCGCTTTGTTGGTCAGATGACCTTCGGAAGCAAGAACACAACGAACCGCAGTCGAAAAAATGGCAGACTCTTCAGCAAAGCGATCGCCTGCGTGACGGAAATACTCCGACAACGCGCTATCTAAAAAGGCGGAGTGGTATTCGGGTTGAAGCTGAATATTTTGTCTCATTTGTTCTCACCGTAGCTGTAAAGTTGTAGTCAATGTATCTTTTTGGGATCGGACGGTTTTCCATTTCCAAATAACGGCACTACATTGTCTCGGTTATTTTTGAGAGATCCCTCTCTCTGAATTCGTCCTTGTGCGGTTCTGCGACCTTTAAAAGCGACCGTGCCAGAGCTGATTTCAGCTATCACCCTCGCTAATGTCTCCCGCCGCTGGGGATCCGTCTCACAGGCTTGCATGTTACGCAGACGCTGAACCAAACCCTCGGTCGTTACAGGACCGCGCTCCTTCAAAAGTGAAAGAGCGGCTTCTCCAATAAGCTGGTCGATCAGTCTGTCCGCATCACTGCTGTTCATAACATTAACGTTCGAAGAGCAGGCCAAGAAGCATGTGATAATGATGCTCCTCTTCCGGGCCATTGGCCTTTTCAAGGCGACTTAACAGTTTTGTGCAGAGCGATTTGCGATTCAGATTCCGCCCGTCGCTAAGGATTTCAACAACAACCTGACCCAATGTTTCCTGTTGGGTTGGAAGCGCGGCTTTTTCGAAGTACTGCGCAATTGCTGTTGCTGTGTCTGCGAGGTGTCCGTTCTGCTGCATGTTTCGCTCCTGTAAATTTTCGTAATCAGTAACGTTACATTTAAGGTATACATAATTTTCAAATCTGTACATTAAAAATGTACAATTTTTTAAATATTTTATAATATATTTGATAAAGTATATATTTATCATATGGTTATATGTATACAGCTTACTGCTAAATTCACAAAATATATTGTACAATTCGAAGTGGCGTTGCAGAGTTGTACAAGCCCGGAAAAGGCGCAAAGAAGTCATGTAAATTGTTGAGATGTAAATTATTTATTGGGTAATTAATGTGCTATAACAGAGTTCTCCCCACGTGTTTTCGTGGTCACCCCCTCAATCTTCAGGATTAGCATGCTCACAACCATTATTTACCGCAGTCATATCTGCGAGGACGTTCCAGTGAAAGCGCTGGAAGACATGGTCGCTGCTGCAAATTGTAGAAATCGCCAGTTCGATGTGACGGGGATTTTGCTGTTTAACGGCACACACTTCTTTCAGTTACTTGAAGGGCCCGCTGATAACGTTAAGGAGATCTATCAGCTCATCTGCCGTGACCCACGGCATCACAACGTGGTCGAATTATTAAGCGATCACGGGCCTTCAAGACGTTTTGGCAACGTAGGTATGGAGCTCTTTGACCTTCGTCAGTACGACACCGACGAAGTGCTACAAAAGGTACTCGATAAAGGCACAACCCGCTATCAGCTGACCTATAACGATCGCGCCCTACAATTTTTCCGCACCTTCGTTGAGGCCACTGAAAAAGCCAACTACTTTGAGCTGCCTCCGGCTGACGCCTGGGAGTTTGTCACCGAAAACACGCCATTATCCTCCCAGCCAACGGTAGTGGCAAAGGGCGCGGACTGTAGTTTCGCATTTCAACCTATCGTCGATCCGTTTATGCAGCAGGTGGTTTCCTGGGAAGCCCTGATCCGCACGCCGTCC
Source organism: Enterobacter cloacae complex sp. GF14B (assembly GCF_004136805.1). Classification (NCBI taxonomy): domain Bacteria; kingdom Pseudomonadati; phylum Pseudomonadota; class Gammaproteobacteria; order Enterobacterales; family Enterobacteriaceae; genus Enterobacter; species Enterobacter cloacae complex sp. GF14B. The sequence goes on along the minus strand of NZ_QFRV01000028.1, from coordinate 26,792 downwards.
GGTGAGTCCCCGGAAAGCTACTTTGCCAACCTGTCGCGTGAGGCGCTGTACGAATCGGATCTGAAGAGTAAGCAGGTGGCTTTGTCGATGGCCAGCGCGCTGGGCCTACAGACTCAAACGTTGTCCATTAATCTGTTGCCGATGACGCTGGTCAATGTTCCTGGCGCCGTCGATTTTTTACTGACGGCAATTGAGGCGAACGGTTTTGTGCCGGAGCAAATTGTGGTCGAGTTCACCGAGAGCGAGGCGATCTCGCGCTTCGAAGAGTTCACCAGCGCGGTCAGACAGCTTAAAAGCGCCGGGATCAGCGTGGCCATCGATCACTTTGGCGCGGGATTCGCCGGTCTGCAACTGCTGGCCCAGTTCCAGCCGGACAGAATCAAGATCAACCGTGATTTGATTGCTAACGTGCACAAGAGCGGCCCGCGTCAGGCAATCATTCAGTCAATCATTAAATGCTGCGCCTCCCTGGAAATTCTGTTCTGTGCGGTAGGCGTAGAGCTAGCTGAAGAGTGGATGTGGCTGGAATCTGCCGGGATTTCTCAGTTCCAGGGTCACCTTTTCGCCAGCCCGCGTCTGGGGGGCATTCCGGCGATTGCCTGGCCCGAGAAAAAGTACGATTTATAAAAAACCTGTACGTAACTGTTAAAAGTGACCTGTACGTACGGCTAAATTTATACAACAATATATTAACGAGTGAGTGGTTCTTTGAGCCATTCACTTGTCTCAGAACGAGGAGTTAGTTATACAAATGATTTGTACAATCTGATAAGGTTGGTTTGGTTAGGTATGGAAGTATTGTGCGTGAGGGAGTTAATGGCCTATTACAGTATCGGCGAAGTGGCCGAACGATGCGGTATCAACCCCGTTACGTTGCGTGCCTGGCAGCGCCGTTATGGATTGTTGAAGCCGCAGCGAAGCGAAGGGGGCCATCGTCAGTTTGACGATGAAGATATCCTGCGTATCGAAGAGATCAAACGCCTGATGAAAACGGGTGTTTCGGTCGGTAAAGTAAAAGCGCTTCTTGAAAATACAGAAGTGATGACTCAGGGGAACTGGGCATCGTTTCAGGAAGAGATGTTAACCGTTCTGCGCTATGCCAGCCCGGCAAAACTGCGCGCCAAAATCGGCGAGTTCCGCCGTGACCATGCGATGGATGTTCTGATAGATAACATCATCACCCCTGTGCGGCAGCGAATGAACCAGGACCAGAATACGGTGCGTCACATGGCGAGCCTGCTGGACGGTGTCCTGATTGAGTTTGCCGTTGCAAGCCTGGGTGAGTCGCGAAAAAAAGCAGGTAAGGATGCGCTGCTGATTGGGTGGGAGTGCGACGACCGTACGCATTTGTGGCTGGAAGCGGCCCGTCTTGCCTACAAAGGCTGGCATATCGACGTGCTGGCTGAGCCGATTGATTCTCCACGTCCTGAACTCTTCCCCGGGCAAAAAATCTTCGTCTGGACCGGTAAAGCGCCTACGCCTCGTCAACAGGAGCAGCTCGACCACTGGCGTGAACAGGGTTTCGCCGTTTCGATCCATCACTGATGTTAAGGGGGCCAACGGTAAACCGCCAGTGCGGGATTTTGCCTTCTGGCGATACGACAGGGGTATCCGCGAAGATGCATAGCATCAGTACCCCTGTCATATCGTCGGTTTATTCCATCATCAGGTTGTCTGAAATATTCATACTGGCCACGGATTCAACTTTCCACACGCCATCTTCCTTGACCATGCAGTCAATCACGGTGTGATCCCGCTTTTTGCCGAATGAGATATAAACCTGCATACAGGCGGCATCGTAATCCAGCGCCCGCGCACTGACGATGCCCCAGTCATCTTCATATCCCTGAGCCTTGATGAACATATCGACGTCAGGCACGTCATATTCATCTGGATCCAGCTTATCCATGGCTTTGAGTTTGCTGATAGTTTCGCGGGTTACATATGGCCTCAGCGCTTCATAGTTTTTCAGGGGCTCTTTCCCGATAATAATTTGCGAGATGTACCACTTATTAAACTGAAGGGCAGCGGATACCTCAGGGGGTAACTTCTGTGCAGCTGATGCGAGAGTGGGCAGAAGCAGGATCGCCAGAATTAAATTGCTTTTCATATCTTTAACATAATGTGTTCTGTAGATTAGCACCGCCGGAGCGAATGGATTTTGAAACAAATTCTGCACATCTTTTTTGGCTATACTGACCTGCATGCTGGCGAGCATGAACTGCGGCTTTATGGGCACTACACATAATTTAATCCCTTATTGAATAAATGGTTAACAAGGGAAACATTACGCCGAAAAGGGATGAGTTTATGTAAATAATCATGAGCGGAATTTAACCACTATCAGACTGATAAATAATGGTTAACTCATCCATTAAACGTCTTTATGCGCACCCAGGTAAGGCAAAAAAGGATTAAAAAGAACCTGGCTTAAGGGGGAGGCATACGTAAATAATGTATTTGGTGCCTGGGTGTACTTTAGCTATCTTAAAAATAGGTATTTCCAATACAATTTTTATCATTGCCCGCCACCTTACCGCCTTTCTTATGAAATGCATTATTTATCAATGCATTGAACAAATCTAACCATCCCATCCGCATCCCGTCACAGGGTCTATGCTTAATTAAAGTAGCCAAAAAGGGCGGTTTAGCCCAAAGCCCCTGCTCGCAGGGGGTTGAAGTGATAATCGTTATCACTAACATGGTGTTATGCCCTGGTGGCTTATCAGATGAGGTGGACCTATGGAACTGCATTCAGAAACCTTCAATCCGGCCGATTTTGCCTGGCGTGGCTTAACGCTGACGCCCGCGGCGGCGGCGCATATTCATGAGCTGGTGGCAAAAAATCCCGACATCCTCGGCGTACGCTTAGGCGTTAAGCAGACTGGCTGCGCGGGATTTGGCTACGTGCTGGATACCGTAACCGAACCTGAAAAGGACGATCTGGTCTTTGAAACCGACGGTGCAAAGTTATACGTCGCACTACAGGCGATGCCGTTTATCGATGGAACCGAAGTCGACTACGTTCGGGAAGGTTTAAACCAGTTATTCAAATTTCATAACCCGAAAGCCCAGAACGAATGCGGCTGCGGCGAAAGCTTTGGGGTATAGGCGGTACTATGTCTCGTAATACTGAAGCAACGAGTGATGTAAACACCTGGAGCGGCGGACACCTCAACTATAAAGAGGGTTTCTTCACGCAGCTGCAAACCGATGAACTGGCGAAAGGCATCAACGAAGAGGTCGTGCGCGCCATTTCGGCGAAACGTAACGAGCCGGAGTGGATGCTGGAGTTTCGCCTGAGCGCATTCCGCGCGTGGCTGGAGATGGAAGAACCCCACTGGCTGAAAGCGCATTACGATAAGCTGAACTATCAGGATTATAGCTATTACTCTGCGCCCTCCTGCGGCAGCTGTGATGATACCTGCGCCTCGCAACCCGGTGCGGTACAGCAAACCGGTGCCGAGAACAGCTTCCTGAGTAAAGAGGTGGAAGAGGCGTTCAATCAGCTCGGCGTGCCTGTGCGCGAAGGCAAAGAGGTGGCGGTAGACGCCATTTTTGACTCCGTCTCGGTGGCAACCACCTACCGTGAAAAACTGGCGGAGCAGGGGATCATTTTCTGCTCCTTCGGGGAAGCCATTCACGATCACCCGGAGCTGGTGAAAAAGTACATTGGCACCGTGGTACCCAGTAACGATAACTTCTTCGCGGCACTGAATGCGGCGGTGGCGTCAGACGGTACCTTTATCTACGTGCCGAAAGGCGTGCGCTGCCCGATGGAACTCTCGACCTATTTCCGCATCAACGCGGAAAAAACCGGCCAGTTTGAACGCACCATCCTGGTGGCCGATGAAGGCAGCTACGTTAGCTACATCGAAGGGTGCTCCGCTCCTGTGCGCGACAGCTACCAGCTGCACGCGGCGGTGGTGGAGGTCATCATCCATAAAGATGCGGAAGTGAAGTACTCTACGGTACAGAACTGGTTCCCGGGCGACGGTAACACCGGCGGTATTCTGAACTTCGTCACCAAGCGTGCGCTGTGCGAAGGCGAAAACAGCAAAATGTCCTGGACGCAGTCAGAAACCGGCTCCGCCATTACCTGGAAATACCCGAGCTGTATTCTGCGCGGCGACAACTCAATCGGTGAGTTTTACTCCGTGGCACTGACCAGCGGTCATCAGCAGGCCGATACCGGCACCAAGATGATCCACATCGGTAAAAACACCAAATCGACCATCATCTCCAAAGGGATCTCTGCCGGTCACAGCCAGAACAGCTATCGCGGGCTGGTCAAAATCATGCCGACGGCAACCAACGCGCGTAACTTCACCCAATGTGACTCCATGCTGATTGGCGCGGACTGCGGGGCGCATACCTTCCCGTATGTCGAATGCCGCAATAACAGCGCCCAGCTTGAGCATGAGGCAACTACGTCACGTATTGGTGAAGATCAGCTTTTCTACTGCCTGCAACGCGGGATCAGTGAAGAAGATGCGATTTCAATGATCGTTAACGGCTTCTGTAAGGACGTGTTCTCTGAACTGCCGCTGGAATTTGCCGTTGAAGCCCAGAAACTCCTCGCCATTAGTCTTGAACACAGCGTCGGTTAAGGAAAGCACATGTTAAGCATTAAAGATTTACAGGTTAGCGTGGAAGAGAAAGAGATCCTGCGTGGCCTCAATTTTGACGTCAAACCGGGTGAAGTTCACGCCATCATGGGGCCAAACGGCTCCGGGAAAAGTACGCTTTCAGCGACGCTGGCAGGACGCGAAGATTATGAAGTTACCAGCGGCTCCGTTGAGTTTAACGGCAAAGATCTGCTGGAGATGTCGCCGGAAGAGCGTGCCGGCGAGGGCATCTTTATGGCCTTCCAGTATCCGGTGGAAATTCCGGGCGTCAGCAACCAGTTCTTTCTGCAAACCGCGCTGAACGCGGTGCGCAAGTATCGCGGCCTTGAGGCGCTGGATCGCTTTGACTTCCAGGATCTGATGGAAGAGAAGATCAAGCTGCTGAAAATGCCGGAAGATCTGCTGACCCGCTCGGTAAACGTGGGTTTCTCCGGCGGTGAGAAGAAACGTAACGATATTCTGCAAATGGCGGTTCTGGAGCCAGCGCTGTGCATTCTCGATGAGACCGATTCAGGGCTGGATATCGATGCCCTGAAGATCGTTGCCGACGGGGTGAACTCCCTGCGTGACGGCAACCGCTCATTTATCATCGTGACACATTACCAGCGAATTCTGGACTACATCAAACCGGACTATGTCCACGTGCTTTACCAGGGACGCATTGTGAAATCCGGTGACTTTACGCTGGTTAAACAACTGGAGGAGCAGGGTTATGGCTGGCTTACCGAACAGCAGTAATGCACTTCAGCAGTGGCACCGGCTGTTTGAAGCGCAGGCTGGAGCGCGCTCTGAACAGGCTCAGCACCATCTCCAGCAGATGCTGCGTCTCGGTTTACCGACGCGTAAACATGAGAACTGGAAATATACCCCGCTGGATGGCCTGCTGAACGGCGAGTTTGTCACCCGTCTGGCGCAGGTCAGCCCCGATCAGCGCGACATGCTGGCGCTGAGCGTGGATGCCGTGCGTCTGGTGTTTGTCGACGGTCTGTTCCGTGCGGAGCTGAGCGACAGCGTGCAGGAGAGCGGGTTCGATATCGTCATTAACGATGAACGTCAGTCGCTGAACGCGCCCGTTCAGCCTGAAGTCTTCCTGCACCTGACAGAGAGCCTGTCGCAATCTGTCACCCATATTCGCGTTAAGCGTAACCAGCGTCCGGCGAAACCGCTGCTGCTGATGCATATCACCCAGGGCGTTGCGGGTGATGAGATTAACACCGCCCACTATCGCCACCATCTTGAGCTGGCAGAAGGGGCGGAGGCGACGGTGATCGAGCATTACGTCAGCCTTAACGACACCCGTCATTTTACCGGTTCGCGTCTGACGATGAACGTGGCGGCCAATGCCCAGCTGCACCACATCAAGCTGGCGTTTGAGAATCCGCTCAGTCACCACTTCGCCCACAACGATATTCTGCTGGGCCAGGATGCCGCGGCGTACAGCCATAGCTTCCTGCTTGGCGGCGCGGTGCTGCGCCACAATACCAGCACCCAGCTGAACGGTGAAAACACTACGTTGCGTATTAACAGCCTGGCGATGCCGGTGAAGTCAGAAGTGTGCGACACGCGCACCTGGCTTGAGCATAACAAAGGCTACTGCAACAGCCGTCAGCTGCACAAAACCATCGTCAGCGACAAAGGACGTGCGGTGTTCAACGGCCTGATCAACGTGGCGCAGCACGCCATCAAAACTGACGGGCAGATGACCAACAACAACCTCTTGCTGGGACGTCTGGCAGAGGTGGACACCAAACCACAGCTGGAAATCTATGCGGACGACGTGAAATGCAGTCACGGCGCGACGGTCGGGCGTATTGACGATGAGCAGATGTTCTACTTGCGCTCGCGCGGGATAGACCAGCAGGCCGCGCAAAAGATGATTATTTACGCCTTTGCGGCTGAGCTGACGGAAGCGCTGCCCGATGGCGGACTTAAACAGCAGGTGCTGGCCCGTATCGGTCAGCGACTGCCTGGAGGCGAAGCATGACATTTCCCGTAGAGAAAGTCCGGGCAGATTTTCCGGTACTGACCCGTGAAGTGAACGGTCTGCCGCTGGCCTATCTCGACAGTGCGGCCAGCGCGCAAAAACCAAATCAGGTGGTGGATGCGGAAGCCGAGTTTTACCGCCACGGTTATGCGGCGGTACATCGCGGGATCCACACCCTGAGCGCCGAGGCGACCCAGCGCATGGAAAACGTGCGCACGCAGGTTGCGGCCTTCCTCAACGCGCGTTCGCCGGAAGAGCTGGTGTTTGTGCGTGGCACCACCGAAGGGATCAACCTGGTGGCTAACAGCTGGGGTAATGCGCAGGTGCACGCGGGGGATAACATCATCATCACCCAGATGGAGCACCACGCCAACATCGTGCCCTGGCAGATGCTCTGCGAGCGTGTGGGGGCGCAACTGCGGGTGATCCCCCTGAATGAAGACGGCACGCTCCAGCTGGAAAAGCTGGACGCTCTGCTGGACGACAGAACGCGGCTTGTGGCGGTGACCCACGTTTCAAACGTGCTGGGCACGGAAAATCCGGTGGCGCTGATCGTCGACAAAGCCCATCAGGCCGGTGCGAAAGTGTTGATTGATGGTGCCCAGGCGGTGATGCACCATGCGGTTGACGTTCAGGCCCTGGACTGCGATTTCTACGTCTTCTCCGGGCACAAGCTGTATGGCCCGACGGGCATCGGCGTGTTGTATGTGAAAGAGGACATTCTCCAGGCCATGCCGCCGTGGGAAGGGGGCGGGTCCATGATCGCCACCGTCAGCCTGACGGACGGCACAACATACGCCCGTGCGCCCTGGCGCTTCGAGGCGGGTACGCCCAACACGGGCGGGATCATCGGGCTGGGCGCGGCCATTAGCTACGTCTCTGAAACGGGGCTGGCGGCGATTCAGGAGTACGAACAGTTGCTGATGCATTACGCCTTGCAGGAGCTGGTCAGCGTCCCGGACCTGACCTTATATGGTCCTGCTGACCGTCTGGGTGTGATAGCCTTCAACCTCGGCAAGCATCACGCCTATGATGTGGGCAGTTTCCTTGATAATTACGGCGTCGCCGTACGTACCGGGCATCACTGCGCGATGCCGCTGATGGCGTATTATCAGGTACCGGCTATGTGCCGCGCATCGCTGGTGATGTACAACACAACGGAAGAGGTCGACAGACTGGTGGCGGGACTAAAACGTATTCACCAGCTGCTTGGCTAACGGAGAGGCGAGAGATGGCAGATTTGCCGGACAGAGATAAATTGCTGCGCAACTTTGGGCGTTGCGCGAACTGGGAAGAGAAATACCTTTATATCATCGAACTGGGTCAGCGCCTGCCGCCGCTCAGCGAAGAGGCGCATAACCCGGACAACATCATTCAGGGCTGCCAGAGCCAGGTCTGGATCCAGATGCAGCAGACGGATGATGGCGTAATCGATTTACAGGGTGACAGCGATGCCGCCATTGTGAAGGGGCTTATTGCCGTCGTATTTATTCTTTATCACCAGATGTCGGCGCAGGATATTGTCGCCTTTGACGTTCGCCCGTGGTTTGAAAAAATGGCCTTAACCCAACACCTCACCCCGTCCCGATCCCAGGGACTGGAAGCGATGATCCGCGCCATACGCGCCAAAGCCGCAATCCTTAGCTAAACTGACAGAACAGCATTCATTCTGTTTCGCGGGGTGGTTTCCACCTCGCTGGTTTTTCAGCTTTCTGACGTTTGGTCAGTGAATAAGGAATCTCAGCATGAAGCGCGCGTCTCTAATAACTCTATTACTCCTTGGTTCGCTCAGTGCTGTTAATTCAGCCAGGGCGGTTGATTATCCTTTACCGCCCGCAGGCAGCCGCCTGATTGGGCAAAACCAGACATACACCATTCAGGAAGGGGACAATAAACTTCAGTCTATCGCTCGTCGGTTTAATACCGCCGCACAGCTCATCCTTGAAACCAATAATACCATTGCACCGGTGAATCCTGCGCCAGGAACGGTCATTACGATCCCTTCCCAGATGCTACTGCCGGACACCGAGCGTGAGGGCATTGTGGTGAATCTGGCGGAGCTGCGTCTTTACTTCTATCCGCCTGGCGAAAATATCGTGCAGGTCTATCCGCTGGGTATTGGTCAGCTTGGGCTGGAAACACCGGTCAGCACCACCCGTGTGAGTCAGAAAATCCCTAACCCTACCTGGACCCCCACAGCGGGCATCAGAGCGCGCTCACTGGCCCAGGGAATTAAACTGCCGCCTGTGGTACCCGCAGGGCCAAATAACCCGCTGGGGCGCTTTGCGCTTCGTCTGGGTATCGGGAATGGGGAATATCTTATTCATGGCACCAGCGCGCCGGACAGCGTAGGGCTGCGGGTCAGCTCGGGCTGTATGCGGATGAACGCGCCGGATATCAAAGCGTTGTTTGAGCAAGTGCGCGTCGGCACGCGGGTGCAGATTATCAATGAGCCGGTGAAGTTCTCCGTCGAGCCGGACGGCAAACGTTATATCGAAGTGCACAGGCCGCTGGCGCAGGCAGAGGGCGAAAACCCACAGACGGTGCCGTTCACGCACTCGGCGGCGTTTACCGCTTTTGCAGCGGAGTCAGGTAGCGATAAAACGCTTATCGATAAAGCCCTGGCGCGCAGAGCCGGGATCCCGGTTGCCGTTTCAACAGGCAATGGTTCGTCAGCCAGCAATTCTGTCCTGTCGGTTCAGAATAGTCGTGTCTCAGCGGCGGTGGCGGAAGACGAGGGAGAGAAAGCGCTTCAGTAGAGGTTTGACTAAGGCAAAAAAAATGGCGCACAATGTGCGCCATTTTATTAACAGGTACTATTACTTACGGTATTTAGTAGCCTGGTTGTCCAGACGCTGGTTAGCGCGAGCTGCGTCGTCTTTAGCAGCCTGAACGTCGGAACGCATTGCGTTCACGTCGTTGCTCAGCTGGTCAACTTTAGCGTTCAGAGTCTGAACGTCAGAAGACAGCTGATCGATTTTAGCGTTGCTGGAGCAACCTGCCAGCAGAGTAGAACCCAGGATTACCGCGCCCAGTACCAGTTTAGTACGATTCATTATTAATACCCTCTAGATTGAGTTAATCTCCATGTAGCGTTACAAGTATTACACAAAGTTTTTTGGGTTGAGAATATTTTTTTGATGGGATTACGCCTATTTTTGATCGTTCGCTCAAAGAAGCAACGAAATCGGCAATTTTGACGAAAAAGCTATGTTAAAAAAGGCATTTTTCATCGGATTCATCTTAGATAAATCGCGATTAAATAGAAAAACCCGATTTGCTTTTTGAATAGTTCTGGTTAAAGGCGGGAATAAAAAAAGCGCCCCGAAGGACGCTTTTTAACAAAACAATAATTTGTTCGTGAAATATTACAGCACGTGGACAGATGCCGTGTTGGTGGTGCCGCTTGGAACCAGCGCGCCAGAAACCATAACCACCACGTCGCCTTTCTGAGCCAGGCCACAATCAACCAGTTCCAGAGCCACTTCTTTACCCAGACGATAGAAATCATCGGTAGAGGCAATCTCTTTCACCAGGTGTGGGATCACGCCTTTGCTCAGCACCAGCTGACGCGCGGTGGTTTCGTTGGTGGTCAGCGCCAGAATGGTCGCATCCGGGAAGTATTTACGCACGGCACGCGCAGATTTACCGCCCTGGGTCGCCACGACAATCAGCGGGGCTTCCAGTTTCTCGGCGGTTTCTACCGCACCACGGCACACGGCTTCGGTGATGCGCAGTTTACGGCTGTCGTTGTTGTAATCCAGACGGCTTTTCATCACGCGGTCGGTACGCTCACAGATGGTCGCCATGATGCTGACCGCTTCCAGAGGGTATTTCCCTTTTGCAGATTCGCCAGACAGCATAACGGCATCGGTACCGTCGAGGATGGCGTTCGCAACGTCGCCTGCTTCAGCGCGGGTAGGGCGTGGGTTTTTGATCATGGAGTCCAGCATCTGCGTTGCGGTGATAACCACTTTACGCGCGCGAACACATTTCTCGATCATCATCTTCTGCGCGAAGATCACTTCTTCAACCGGGATTTCAACGCCCAGGTCGCCACGCGCTACCATGATACCGTCAGACGCTTCGAGGATTTCGTCGAAGTTGTTCAGGCCTTCCTGGTTTTCGATCTTGGAGATGATCTGGATGTTCTCGCCGCCGTGCGCTTTCAGGTGCTCACGGATCTCAACCACGTCAGAACGTTTACGGATAAAGGAGGCAGCAACGAAGTCCACGCCTTGTTCGCAGCCGAAGATCAGGTCTTGTTTGTCTTTTTCAGCCAGCGCTGGCAGAGCAATGGACACACCCGGCAGGTTGACGCCTTTGTTTTCGCCCAGATCGCCGTTGTTCAGCACTTTACAGATAACTTTGTTACCTTCGATAGCGGTCACTTCCATGCCGATCAGGCCGTCATCTACCAGCACGGTGTTGCCAACAGACAGGTCGCTGGTGAAGCCTTCGTAGGTCACGGCAACGATTTCGTTATTACCCACAACGGATTTGTCGGTGGTGAAGGTGAAGGTCTGGCCCGCTTTCAGGGAAACGTCGTTACCGCCTTCCAGTTTGATGGTGCGGATTTCAGGACCTTTGGTGTCGAGCAGGATTGCCGCTTTTTTCCCGGTCTTGCTCATCACGTTGCGCAAGTTCTGGATACGCTGGCCGTGTTCAGCATAGTCGCCGTGGGAGAAGTTCAGACGCATCACGTTCATGCCGGCATCCAGCATTTTGCTCAGCATCTCTTCGGATTCGGTTTTCGGGCCGATAGTACAAACAATTTTCGTCTTTTTCATGACAGTCTTAGTCTTTAAGTTGGGAAGGATATGGAAATCTCGCTCCGGGGGCGCACCGCCGCGGAGTCAAACCTGTGTTGCGAAAGAGTATATGACACGCACTAAGAATAGGTGACATCAAATGAGCGTGCAGAAGAAAGTGTGCCTGAGTGCCAGCCCAACGAAGGAGAGGAGAAGTTGTACGTTGTTTTTTGTATTCCAAGCGCTGAAACCATTCACCAGGGATTTGGCGCGCATTATACGCTGATTTACAGTAAAAAGGAAAATGGAAACAGCGTTTCAAAAACAATCTGTGCAGATTCACATAAGTTTGTTATCAAGGCGTTAAGGCCTAATGTCATCTTATGACGGCAGGCGCAACGCCCGCCGTTTTTTGCTCACTTTTTCAGCGCTTGTTTAAGGTCGGCGATCAGATCCTTCGCATCTTCAATCCCCACCGACAGGCGGATAAGCTGCGGCACAATGCCGTTTGCAAGACGCTGCGCCAGTGGAATGGAGGCGTGGGTCATGCTGTAGGGCTGGCTCACCAGACTCTCCACACCGCCAAGGCTTTCCGCCAGGGTAAAGAGCGTAAGATGACGGATCACCTCTGTCGCGCGCTGCGCATCGCCTTTAATCACAACGGAGATCATGCCGCCCGGCAGCGCCATTTGTCTGCGGGCCAGCGCATACTGGGGATGTGACGCCAGCCCGGGATAGAACACGCTGTCTACCTGCGGATGCTGCTCCAGCCATTGCGCAATCGCCAGCGCATTGGCGCTGTGCTTCTCAACGCGCAGTGAGAGGGTGCGAATGCCCCGCAGCGTCAGGAAGCTGCTGAACGGATCCAGAACGCCGCCAATCGCGTTTTGCAGATAGCCCAGACGCTCCGCCAGATCCTTATTCGCCCCCACAACAGCCAGCCCGGCAACCACGTCTGAATGACCGTTGAGATATTTGGTGGCGGAGTGGACCACTATGTCGAACCCCGCCTCCAGCGGCCGGTGAATGACCGGGGAGGCGAAGGTATTATCCGCCACGCTGATCGCATTATGGCGCCGGGCAATGTCCGCGATGGCCTCCAGGTCGGCCAGTTTCAGCAGCGGGTTCGTTGGCGTTTCCACCCAGATCATGCGCGTGTCCGGGCGAATGGCGGCCTCAAGTCCGGCTACATCGTCCGGCTTAACCCAGCTCACCTGTAACCCGGTGCTGCGCTTGCGCACGTTTTCGATCAGGCGATACGTACCGCCATACACGTCGTCAATGGCGACGATATGGCTGTCTTGATCCAGCAGTTCGAGCACGGTGGAAATGGCCGCCAGCCCTGACGCGAAGGCGTACCCGCGCGTGCCGCCTTCCAGTTCGGCGATGGCGGTCTCCAGCGCATGGCGGGTTGGGTTGCCGCTCCGGGAGTATTCGTAGCCGGTATGTTCACCCGGTGCCGGTTGCGCAAACGTCGACGTGGCGTAAATTGGCGGCATCACGGCGCCGTGCGGGTCGTGATACTCACCACTGTGAACGCTGAGGGTGGCCAGGTTTTTCATCTTTTGCTCCTTTTATTTTTTCAGGCGGTTACGCCAGGCGGTGAGTACGTCACTGCGTGTGATCAAACCCAGAAAGCGGTTTTCGTCATAAATAATCGCCACCAGGCCACGGTCAAAGATGGCGTACAGGGCGCTCTCCGGGGCCTGCCTATCCAGATATTCGACCTGACGCGTCATGGCCGCCGTCACGGGGAGGGAGAAGCGATCGGCATCTCCCCCGATGTGTCGCAGCAGGTCCCACTCGTCGATGATGCCGACGACCTTGTTGTTATCGAGCACCGGCAGCTGAGAGATGTCGTACAGGCGCATGCGGGCCAGCACGGTGGAAAGCGTGTCGTCCGGGGCGGCAGTCACCGTCGCGCCTTCATCGTGGCGCAGGGCAATATAGTCCGAGAGATCGCCTGCCTGCGGACGCGAAATCAGCCCCTGCTGGCGCATCCAGTCGTCGTTGAACATCTTCGAGAGGTATTTATTGCCGCTGTCGCAGGCGAAGGTGACCACACGTTTTGGCGTAGTCTGCGCCTGGCAATATTTCAGCGCTGTCGCCAGCAGCGTGCCGGTGGAGGAGCCTGCCAGGATCCCTTCCGTTTTTAGCAGATCGCGGGCGGTGGTGAACGCCTCGCGATCGGTAATGCGCCAGGCGCGGTTAACCCCCTCGATGTGCGCCAGCGGAGGAATAAAGTCTTCGCCAATCCCTTCAACCAGCCACGAGCCGGCATCGTGATAGCGTCCGGTCTCAACCTGGTCCGCCAGTACCGACCCGGCCGGATCGGCAAGCACAAATTCCGTCTGCGGCGAATGTTCTGCAAACCACGCCTGTAAGCCGCCCAGCGTACCGCCGGACCCCACGCCGACGACGATGGCATCGATCTGGCCGTCAAGCTGTTCAAACAGTTCCGGTGCGGTAGTGGTGCGATGCGCCAGCGGATTGGCCGCGTTACTGAACTGGTCGATATAAAACGCGCCTGGCAGTTCGTTCGCCAGCCGCCGGGCATAATCCTGATAATAGGCCGGATGCCCTTTGTTCACATCCGAGCGGGTCAGCACGACCTGCGCCCCTAACGCGCGCAGGTGGAAAATCTTCTCGCGGCTCATTTTGTCCGGCACCACCAGGATCAGCGAGTAGCCCTTCTGCGCCGCAATCAACGCCAGCCCCAGGCCGGTGTTCCCCGCCGTAGCTTCAATAATGGTGCCGCCGGGCCTTAGCTGGCCCGTACGCTCGGCTTCGTTAATCATCGACAGCGCGACGCGGTCTTTAATCGAGCCGCCGGGATTCTGGTTTTCCAGCTTCAGAAACAGCGAGCAGGTGCCGGTGTCCAGCTTGTGCAGCTGGATGAGCGGCGTACGGCCAATCAGTTCGGTGACGGAGTGGTAAAGCGTCATGGTCATGTCCTGTGAAGAGGTGATGACCGGATGATAGAACCATGAAATTTTCTCAATAAAGAACGTTTCACCAGGTTTAAGAACAGAAAGGAATAATCCTTGTGTTTTCAGATGGAAAGACAGCAAGACGTAAAGTTGTCCGGATGTGAGGATGGCTAAATCCGCATAAAGTGCTGCAAAATTAACCGATTTCGCCGGGTGAGTGTGACCTGATATGCAAATGGCAGATAATTATTGCTGATATTCATCTAAATGCTTTTTCACCCGCCAGTTCGCTGCTTATTCCGCAGAATTATAAGAAATTCTTTTTTGGTCATTTAAAAGCTGATAACGGCTGTTTACTATCTTTTGGACATCCATACTGCTAAACCGCTATATGCGTAACGGATAACGAATAAGAATGATCGTACTCAGCAATATTTCGAAGGTCTTTGACAACGGAAAGCTGGCGCTGACAGCCGTTGATAACGTCAACTTGACGATAGAGCAGGGACAGATTTACGGGATCATCGGTTACAGCGGGGCCGGGAAAAGTACGCTGATCCGTCTGCTGAACGGTCTGGAAAAGCCCAGCGCCGGCAGCGTCACCATTAACGGTCAGGATATCTCCGCCGCGAAGGGAGAAGCGCTGCGTCAGGCACGCCTGAAAATCAGCATGGTGTTCCAGCACTTTAATCTGCTCTGGTCGCGCACGGTGAAGGAAAACATCGCCTTTTCAATGCAAATTGCCGGTGTGCCAAAAGCGCAAATTCAGGCTCGCGTTGCCGAGCTGGTGGAGCTGGTCGGCCTGAAGGGACGCGAGAATGCTTACCCGTCGCAGCTGAGCGGCGGGCAAAAACAGCGTGTGGGCATTGCCCGCGCGCTGGCCAATCATCCGGACGTACTGCTGTGTGATGAAGCCACCTCGGCGCTGGATCCACAAACCACCGATCAGATCCTCGATCTGCTCCTGGACATTAACCGTCGCTTTAACCTGACCATCGTACTCATTACGCATGAGATGCACGTGGTGCGCAAAATCTGCGACCGCGTGGCGGTTATGGAGAACGGTAAGGTGGTGGAAGAGGGGGACGTACTGAGCGTGTTTACGCATCCGCAGCAGCCGATCACCCGGCAGTTTGTCCGCCAGGTGAGCCAGTACGCGGAGGAAGAGACCTTCAATACCGAACTGGCAAACGATCTGGAAGGCACGGTAATCAGGCTGACCTTCACCGGGCACAGCACGCACAGGCCGATCGTCGGTGAACTAACCCTGCGCTACGGCCTGCCGTTTAACATTCTGCACGGCAAAATGACGCAAACCGCCCACGGTGTTTTCGGCCAGCTCTGGGTGCACGTGGTGGCATCGGATGAACAACTGAACAATATCCTCGCCGACCTGAAGCAAAGCGATATTGAAGGCGAGGTAATCAAGCATGGCTGAACAACTCTTTCCGCACCTGAAGTGGGATCAACTTTGGGCTGCAACCCAGGAGACGCTCTACATGACTGCGCTTTCCGGCGTGGCGACGTTTGTTTTGGGGATCGCGCTCGGTCTGGCGCTGTTTCTAACCGCCCGCGGCGGGTTATTCCACAACCGCACGGTCTACAGCGTGATGTCGATTGTGGTGAACGTGTTCCGCTCGATTCCGTTCATTATTCTCATTGTTCTGCTGATCCCGTTCACCAAGACCGTTGTGGGGACCATTCTTGGCGCTAACGCCGCGCTGCCCGCCCTGATTGTGGGCGCGGCGCCGTTCTACGCCCGTCTGGTCGAGATTGCCCTGCGAGAAGTGGACAAAGGGGTCATTGAGGCCACGCGTTCGATGGGCGCGCGGCTGAGCACGTTAGTGTTTCGGGTTTTATTGCCGGAATCCTCACCCGCACTGGTTTCAGGTATGACGGTGACGCTGATTGCGCTGGTGAGCTACAGCGCAATGGCAGGGGTGATAGGTGCCGGCGGTTTGGGAAATCTGGCTTATCTGGAAGGTTTCCAGCGCAACCATGGTGACGTCACGCTGGTGGCAACGGTGACCATTCTGATCATCGTGTTCATTATCCAGTTCTGCGGCGATGCCATTACTTCACTGTTAGATAAACGCTAATAAATACACACAGGAACCACATCATGAAAAAGACACTGACACTGATCGCCGCCGCAACCCTGAGCGCCCTGAGCTTTGCCTCCTGGGCGGACACGCTCACCGTGGGGGCGTCCAATACCCCCCACGCGGAAATTCTGGAGCAGGCTAAGCCGATTCTGGCGAAGCAGGGGATCGATCTGGAGATTAAACCCTTCCAGGACTACATACTGCCAAACACTGCGCTGGCGGGGCATGACATTGACGCCAACTATTTCCAGCATATCCCTTACCTGAACAGCGTGCTGAAAGATCACGCGGGCGATAAGGATTATGATTTTGTCAGTGCGGGCGCAATCCACATTGAGCCGATCGGTATCTATTCAAAAAAATACAAATCGCTGAAGGATCTGCCGGAAGGCGGCAAAATCATCATGCGTGATGCGGTTTCCGAGGAAGGGCGTATTCTCTCTATCTTCGAAAAAGAGGGCGTGATCAAGCTGAAGCCGGGCATCGATAAAGTGACCGCGCGCATCAGCGATATCGTGGAGAACCCGAAAAAGCTGCAATTTACCCCTAACGTCGAAGCGTCTCTGCTGCCGCAGATGTACAACAACGACGAAGGTGCTGCGGTGGTGATCAACGCCAACTACGCGATTGATGCTGGCCTGGATCCGGTCCACGATCCAATTGCGGTTGAAAGCGGTGAGAATAACCCGTACGCCAACATCATTACCGTTCATCGCGGTGACGAGAAGAAGAAGGATATCGTCGCGCTGGTGAACGTGCTGCACTCCAAAGAGATTCAGGACTGGATCCGCACCAAATACAAAGGCGCAGTCATCCCGGTTAACAACTAATCGACTGATTTTCCAGACGAAGCCCGGCGAACAACACGCCGGGCTTCTTTTTTGTATCCAGCCGACGAATGATTTAAGCTGACGGTTTAGGGCAACGGAGTGATGGCAATGGGCAATGTGACCAAAGACGAAGCGCTGTACCAGGAGATGTGTCGGGTGGTAGGCAAGGTCGTTCTCGAAATGCGTGATTTAGGGCAGGAGCCGAAACATATTGTCATTGCGGGCGTACTGCGTACCGCGCTGGCGAACCAGCGCGTTAAGCGCAGTGAGTTGACCACCAAAGCGATGGAAACGGTGGTTAAAGCGCTGGCCGGCTAACGCGCCAGCGCTTCGCGAGCAGCTCAAGCGAGCTGCAGAGCAGGTAATAGATCACACCCGTAAAGATAAAAATGGCCGCCGGGTAAATTTGCACCCGGTTGTTGACCTGTCCCGCCACCGTGGTCAGTTCAGGAACGTTCACGATAAACGCCAACGACGTATCCTTCAGCAGGCTGATAAAAATCCCCACCAGCGACGGCAGAATATTTCTCAGCGCCTGCGGCAGCAGCACGCGCCACAGCGTTTGCTGCGTACTGAACCCTTGAGAAAGCGCGGCCTCATTCTGGCCCGACGGTAGAGCTCTCAGTCCGGCTAATACCGAATGCATCACCGCAGCCGCGGTAAACCAGGCCAGCGCCAGCGTGACGGTCGTCGCGCCAGGGAGATCCCTGCCGGTTATCAGCGGCAGCAGATACCACATCCAGAATATTACGAAGATCAGGGGGATCCCGCGAATCAACTCTGCCCACGCAAACAGCGCACTGCGCACCACGCCGGGATAGCGCCAGGCGACGCATGCCAGCACAATCCCGCCGGGCAGGGCAAGCGCGGCGGCGCCAGCGGCCATCAGCAGTGAGAGCAGTACGCCGCCGGGTTCTCCCGCAATCGCACGTCCCCAAAGCAGATAATCCAGGTTTTCGACAATAACGTTAAATCCGGGGATCATGATTTTTCCTCCCTGAATGGGGGCCGAGGCGCCCCAGCATGCTCCCCGTCACCATCCCGGTAAGTAAGTAGAGCACCGTACCGACGGTAAAGGCTTCCAGGGCATGGGCGTTGTAACTTTCTATCTGGCGAACCTGGTAGGTCAGTTCGGCGAAGCCAATTCCGCTCGCGAGCGAGGAGAGCTTCATCAGGTTAAGGTACTGGCCAACGACGGGTTGCCAGGCGTTAGCGAGCCCCTGTGGCAGAAGAATGTAGCGAAACAGACGCCATGAGGAAAATCCCTGGGCGAGCGCCGCCTCCCGTTGCCCGGCAGGTACGGAACGGAGCCCCGATTCGACTTCTTCAATTAAAAACGCCGAGGTAAATACGCCTAACCCCCAGGCGGAGCATAAAAATTCGGGCGTAAACCACCAGACGTCACCGGGCAAAATGGACCAGCTGTGGTCTGCATTCACCGCGTCACGCAGCTCCTGCGGCAACCCGTTCCAGGCGGCGAAATACCAGAACAGCAGCTGCACCAGCAGCGGCGTATTGCGAAACAGCGATACCCAGCCGCTGACGAACGAGGTCCCGAGACGTCCCCCGGAAAGCCGTAAAAGCATAAAGAACAAGGCGAGCAGGCTTGCCAGCATAATCCCCGCCAGCGTCACCCACAGAGTGGTGAGAAATCCGGAGAGGATCCAGTGCAGGGGCTGTTCGGCCAGCACCCCCTGCCAGTCCAGAGCGGGCATTACAGTTGCTCCTGACGCAGCGGATCCAGCACTTTTTGCAGGAACCGCCTCGCACGCGGATGCGACGGTTGGTTGAAAAATTGCGCCGGGGACGCGGTTTCCAGAATGTGTCCACCGTCGATAAAGACGATTCGATCGGCAATTTCCCGGGCGAACTGCATCTCATGGGTGACGACAATCATGGTGATCCCGCTGTGGGCAAGGGCTTTCATCACCAACAGCACTTCGCCAATCATCTCCGGGTCGAGTGCCGACGTTGGCTCGTCAAAGAGAATGATTTGCGGCGACGAGGCCAGAGCGCGGGCAATCGCCACGCGCTGCTGTTGTCCGCCGGAAAGTTCAGCAGGGTAGCGGTGCGCCTTCTCCAGCATGCCGACCTTCTCCAGCAGCGCCAGCGCGCGCTCCTGGGCGGGCAGGGGTTTCCAGCCGTGAACGTGCTCCAGTGCCAGGGTGATGTTCTGGCTGGCGGTAAGGTGGGCATAGAGATTGAACTGCTGGAATACAAACCCGACGCGGCTGCGTAACTGACGTAGCCTGCTGCCGGAAAGCTGTCCGGTCGGCTTGTGGTCGACCAGAATCTCCCCGCCGCTCAGGCTCTCAAGCTGGTTGATAAGCCGAATCAGGGTCGATTTTCCGGAACCCGAAGGGCCGAGAATGGCAACCACTTCACCCGGCATGATGGTGAGATTAATGTCGGTTAAAACCGGATGGTCGCCGTAGCGTTTGTCCACATGGCGAAACTCAACGCTGGCCTGTTCCAGACGTGAAAAATCCGCGGCATTGGCCGCGGAGTGCGAAAATAAACCTGAGAGCATATTACCGGGCTTCTATTTTAAAGTTACGAGGCTGTGGAGCAGGGCTGCCTGGACCGAACCAGACGTCATAGATTTTTGCCGCCTGGCCGTTTTTCTCCAGGTTAACCAGCTCATCGTTAACGGCTTTCAGCAGCGCCGTTTCACCCTTTTTCACCCCCACGCCAATCTCTTCTTTACTGAGCAGGTCGGGCAGGATTTTGAAGTCGGCTTTATCCGGCGCCTGCGCCAGCAGACCAGCCAGAATGGTGCTGTCCTGGGTAATGGCCTGCACGTTACCATTGCGCAGTGCCGTCAGCGCCAGCGGGATGTCATCGTAAGAGAGGACGCGGGACTGCGGAAAACGCTGGTGCAGCGCCTGTTCACCCGTCGTACCTTTTACGGCGCCAATGCGTGCCCGGCTATAGTCATCAAGCTTGTCCGGTGATTTTACCGGGACCAGGAACTGCTGGCCGGTGACGAAGTAAGGCGTCGAGAAATCAATGACCTGTGCGCGTTCCGGGGTGATGGTGATATCCGCCACGATGAGATCCGCTTTTCCGGACTGTAGCAGCGGAATGCGGTTAGCCGGATTGGTGGTGACCAGTTCAAGCTTGACGCCGAGCGATTTCGCCAGCGCTTTGGCGAAGTCCACATCGTAACCCACGATCTCATGCGTTTTGGCATCAATCGAGCCAAAGGGTGGATTAGCATCAAACGTGGCCACCTTCACCACGCCTGCTGCCTTGATATCCGTCAGCCGATCGGCCTGCGCCTGCGCTGAAACCAGGCCCCAGGCAGCCACTAATCCCAGAACCTGCGCCCGTTTTTTAAACCCTTTCATTTTTGCAGCCATAGTCATACGCCATCCCGTTGTTTTTGTTTTACCCCGTTACGCTCCCATAAGGGAAAGCTATCGCCAAATAAGAAATCGTTCTTTGCTATGAGAAAAAAAGCATGAGTGAACAAGGTGTTAAAGAAGAGAGCAGACGGCGGGGCGCTATTTGCAGATCCTGCACATCGACAGTGGATTTTGATATTTCCCCCGGGCGCAATTTGGGTGTTTAACTGAGGACAGGTTAAGCGAGAAGGGTAATGACGATGAAAAAATGGATAAGCACGTTACGGCGGTTTTTTGCGCCCCGACCAGTGAATGCGGAGAACAGCGCGCAACGTGTTCTTGAGTCAATACTGCCTGTCGCCAGCCTGTATGGCGTGGACGTAGCCAACATCGACCCGGAGTGGTTCCATGATAAAACGTCACGCTGAACTGCGCCGGACGCGCGAAATGTACTGGAATGAGCTGTGCGTGGTGCCTGTAAAGCGGGGATGAAGGGAAAAATACCCAGGCTAATCCTCGGTAAATGATGGCCGTTTTGTTACCACTATCTCCTTTCACAGATGGAGATAATAATGAAACGGACAGTATTAACCCCCGCGCTTTCTGCCACCGCACTTCTGCTTACCATGCAGGCGGCACACGCTGGACCACAGGCACATGTTGTATGCAGTTATTCCCACACCCTCGGCGATGATGCCATTATGATGTTCGGCATGCCCAACGAGGCTATGCTGCACGATTTTTTTGGTAACGTGCATACGGATGCTTACTCCAGCCGTGAATCGCTGCGTACCCAGGAAAAGACCACCTGCGATAACAAAGCAGACAGCTCGGCCTACTGGGCTCCGTCGCTAAAATTGCCGGACGGAACGGTGGTCAAACCCGCCTATCAAAAAACCTATTATCAAGCATCGAACGTTGACGCCTGGCCGCTGCACCCGTTCCCGGCGGGGCTGTCGCTGCTGGCGGGCGATCACCACGGCACCGCGCCAAATCTGCATATCACCTTTTTATGCGCCAATGGCAAGGGTTACACCACCAGAACGGGTGAAGTCTGCGGCTTACGCAAGGCGAAGGATGCCGTGCAGTTTAATATCGGCATTCAGTTCCCGAACTGCTGGGACGGGGTCAACCTGAAGCCCGCCCACGGCCTGGCTAACGCCACCTACGATACGAAAGGACAGTGTCCGTCCGCCTTCCCGGTGAAGATCCCGACGGTGAACATGAATATTGCGTACGTGCTCCCGACAATTAGCTCTCTGGATACCAGTAAAGTCCAGCTTTCCCTCGACCCCATCATGCATGGCAGTGAGCGTGAAGAGCGGTGGGGTAGCCTGTATACGGCACATGCTGACTTCATGAACGGCTGGACGGAAGATGCCGCGCGCTTTATGACCGACCTGTGCATGAACCGCGGAATGGATTGCGGCACCACCGTGCCGTATGGTTATTCAAAAGCGAAGGCCAACGTCTGGCTCAGCAGCATAGAACCCGCACTTTCACAGCCCGATCCCCAGGTCTTACTGGCGCAGGATAACTGGAAGAACGGTGGACGCACGAAAAACAGCGAAACATTGTCGCTGGTGAAGTTCCACATTCCACCGCTGCCTGCCGGACAGGATCCTGCCCAGTTTAAATACCGCGTAAGAATTTTTGGCGGGAAAGTGGAAACCAACGGCGCGGATCAAATTTTCTTCTATCCGGCGAGTAACGACTGGGATCCGGCCACCGTAAGCTGGCATTCACGGCCGTCCTGCAACTACCGCTCGGATGCGGTGCTTTACCTGAACCACTCCCGCGAATACCGGATGGTGGACGTGGATAAAGCGGTGCGTAAGGCGCTGGCAGAAGGGAAAACCGAAATTTCGTGGTATATCGGCGGCGATCGTCAGGGAAATCACTATCAGTTTGAGACGGGCTCATCTCCCCAAAGCCTGATCCTGATGCTGACCGGGTTTAGCAAAACGCCGGAGATCTGATATTGGGTAGCAAAAGGCATTCATAAAAAAGCACCGGGGAGCCCGGTGCTTTTTCTTCAGATCTTGCAGGCATCGCCGCAGTCGTCATCGGCGACAATCGCCTGGGCTTTTTTATCCGCATCGTCGAGACGTTCCGCGTTGCGCTCTTCTGCTTCATCCAGCCCGTTAAAGACTAAGTTATCGAGATCAATTTCCATGTGCCACCTGCGTTATTCAGTTTTTGATACTGGCACAGTATAAGTCAAAAAAAGCGGGCCAGGCACCCCTCAGCACATATGGATAATCCCTGCCATACTCAGTGCTTTATTGCTGAGGAAAGCCGATGATTACACTCTGTAAAACCTGCGGTACCGCTTACGATGAACAGCCCAAAAACTGCCCGATTTGCGACGATGAGCGCCAGTATGTCCCGGTGACGGGCCAGGCATGGACGGACTTCGACAGCCTCACGACCACGCACACCAACAAATGGCAACAGCTGGAGCCGCAGCTGTTCAGCATCAAAACCGTTCCCGCTTTTGCCATCAACCAGCGCGCGCTTCTGCTGCGTACGCCACAGGGCAATGTTCTGTGGGACTGCATCGCCAATCTTGACCCGGCGACCAGAGCGTTAGTTGACGCGCTCGGGGGCATCAGCGCGATCGCGATTTCGCACCCGCATTACTACACCACCATGCAGGAATGGGCCGCCGCGTTTAACGCGCCGATCTACCTGCACGCCAGCGATCGGCAGTGGGTGATGCGTGACAGCCCGGCGATACGCTTCTGGGAGGAGGACGCCCTGGAGATTATGCCTTTGGTGACTCTGCTGCGGCTGGGCGGGCATTTTGCAGGCGGCACGGTGCTGCACTGGCAGTCAGGCGACGGCGTGCTGCTGGCCGGTGATATTTTGCAGGTTACACCCGGGAAAGACGCCGTGTCGTTTATGTGGAGTTATCCGAATATGCTGCCGCTGCCTGCCCGCACCGTTGAGTCGGTGATCGGCCGACTGACCGGGAAAACGTACCAGCGCCTGTACGGGGCCTTTGAAGGGCAGAACATCCCGGTGAACGCAGATGAGATCGTGCAGCGGTCGGGCCAGAAATATATTGCTTGTCTCCGCTAAGACGCGGTGGTTAAATTTTACGAGTGTGATCGCGATCATACCTAAACTAAAACAGATAAAAGAGAAATGGCTATGCAACATATCATTGAAGGTTTTCTCAGCTTTCAAAAAGAGATTTTCCCGCAACGTAAAGAGCTTTTTCGTAGTTTAGCGTCCAGTCAGAATCCCAAAGCGCTGTTTATCTCCTGCTCCGACAGCCGTCTGGTTCCGGAACTGGTTACGCAACAGGAGCCAGGACAGCTCTTTGTCATTCGAAACGCGGGCAACATTGTGCCTCCGTTCGGGCCGGAGCCTGGCGGTGTCTCTGCGACCATCGAATATGCGGTAGTGGCCCTGGGCGTGACCGATATCGTTATTTGCGGCCACTCCAACTGCGGCGCGATGAAGGCGATTGCTGACAACGCCGATCTGGAGCCGATGCCGGCCGTTTCCCACTGGCTGCGCTATTCTGATGCGGCAAAAGCGGTGGTGGAGAAGAAAACCTGGGATAAGCCAATCGATAAAGTGAATGCGATGGTGCAGGAAAACGTCTTTGCGCAGCTGAGCAACATCAAGACCCATCCGTCGGTGGCGGTAGGCCTGCGCAACAATGCCATTCGCCTGCACGGCTGGGTATATGACATCGAAAGCGGCAAAATCCTTGCCCTGGACAAGAACACTAAATCGTTCGTGTCGTTGTCGGAAAACCCGGAAGTCTTCTTCGAGTAATCCGACACCGCAGGGCAGGGAAGCCCTGTTAAAACTCCATGTAAGGTAACTTCCTTCGCACGCCCGACGCAGGTTTTCCAGCTGCTTCCGCCATCGCTTTACCAATTTCAGCGCACTCAGACAAACCCTGAACAAACGGATGATCGTGCATCAGCCAGGGGATCGCCCCAAAAGCGATACGCCCCCGCAGTGATGCCGGCGCCAGCAACGTATAGTCTTCTCCCACGTCCGGAACGTCATCGCCGGTTCCCGCAAGCTGTTTACGCAGGGTGGGGAAGGGAATGTCCTTGTTTCTGAGCGGCTTTTGTCCGCGCGCGTCGATAAACACGTCGAAGCGGTAACTTTTTTTTGCCGTGGTGATGACGGTCTGATCGCTGCCGATATCCAGATCGTAATCATCACCGAGTGCGACCACGCTAATGATCCCTGCCTCGCGCAGCGCCAGTAACCGGCGGATAGACTGCGGTGGAATGGCGGCATAATTATCGATAAACACACGCTCCAGCCCCGATTTAAACCGCTCTCTGTCATGCTCATTGAGTGAAGGGACGATGGCCTGTACCACTTCATGCAGACGAAGCACGGTATAGCGCCAGGCAACGGTGCGTTTTTCGCGCTTGTTGCGCTCCACTTCTTTCAGATTCGCTTCGGCCCAGGTGAAAGGACCGTGCTTTTTACGATCCTCAAACCAGGCATCACGGAGCGTGTCGGCATTCAGCGTGCCGAGCGCTATCGCCTGACACCATCGCGGATCGGCCAGCTCAAGCTCTTTCACCATCAGCGCAAAGATGCGGTCAAGCAGCCCATCCGGGCCTTTGTCGATTTCGCTTGCCACCACACAATCCGTTAACACCGACAGTGGTTCATAAGGGATAGGGCAGTAAAAATCGGCCTCCGGCAGAACGCCCGTGCGGGACATCAGCATGATTTTTAGCCCTTCGCTGCCTTTATTGACAACGAACTGCTTCCCGCTAAACCGGCCATGCTGCATCACAACCGCCATTGCAGCGTCCAGCCCGCTGAGGGATGTACCCATGATCCCCACTTCACAGGCGCGGATCTCCGCGTCCATCAGCCCTGACCATGGGCTTGGGAAATATGCGCGGGTGGTTTCATCTTCATCAGGCCAGACGTGGCCGGTGGCAACAACCGCAAGATCAAACCGCCTTGAGAAAGGGGCATCGTTCACTGAAAGGGCCAC
Source organism: Enterobacter cloacae complex sp. GF14B (assembly GCF_004136805.1). Taxonomy (NCBI): domain Bacteria; kingdom Pseudomonadati; phylum Pseudomonadota; class Gammaproteobacteria; order Enterobacterales; family Enterobacteriaceae; genus Enterobacter; species Enterobacter cloacae complex sp. GF14B. The sequence goes on along the minus strand of NZ_QFRV01000028.1, from coordinate 1,224 downwards.
GCCGTCTGCATCAGCCTTAATATCAGTGACTTCTGCGTTGGGGTGAACCTCGATATGAAACCCAGCCTTTTTCGCCTCGGCAGCGACAGCGAGAAACCGGTCGTGGAAATATTCACCCAGCAGAATACGGGGCAGAAATTGCCGGTCGTGCAGCTTCTCACTGTCGACGTTATAGCGGGCAAGGCGGGCCGCATTCTGCTGTTTGAGCCAGTCCAGGTAAGTGATGAAAATGGGCGGTATTTCAATACTGGCGATGTTCGCCAGCATCAGCCGGGAATTATCCTCGTCGCTGTAGGGCATTCCGACACCGGGTTGGTCTGCCTTTTCGAAAACGGTGATCGAAAGCGGCGCTGCGTTGTTAAGAAGTGTGTAAAAGGTGTAAATCCCTGTTGGGCCTGAGCCGATAATGGCGATTTTTTTCATCGAAAGCGTTCCTGCGTTTCTGAACCATACAACAAGCGTAGCAGGAGAAAGGCTAAGTCATTCAATGAAGGGAGAAATTAAGACGTTTAGAAGAGGGGATGTTGCGCCCCTTCCTGAATTTATGGGAAAGTCAATTCAATTGACCCTGCTGATTAGATATAATTCTGCCTGATTTTCTGAAAGGAATAACTGTTTGGTCCCAGGTTTATCGATTATCTGTATGTGATAGGGGTTAAAAAAAGAGATAGGATATTTAAATATATAGTGGGGCCAATATTATCCTTATTTTTTATAACTGTGAGTGATGGAATGGTCCGTGGCTGGACTATTCCATCACTTCGATAAAGTAACAAAATAATCTGGTAGCCAACCTTTGAGCAACTTTTTGTCAGGCTCACAAAAAGCGCGCAAGGGCATTTCGGCAGGCCGCTACGCGGCGTTCTTTTTTATTCTTGTTGGTGGAATATTCTTAAGAAAAGTCTAATTGTAGATCTTTGATCTGAAAAGTTGATTTCAAATGGACATTTGCTCTAATATGGCTTTGTAAAGAAACGTCACTCACTTAACATTTATTTCTTTTAAAGAAAGGGATTGCTATGGCCGATTCATTCCAGAATGAGGTGCCCAAGGCACGCATAAACTTAAAGCTGGCTCTGCATACAGGTGGCGCGCAGAAGAAAATCGAACTGCCGCTTAAACTCCTCACCGTCGGTGATTTCAGTAATGGAAAAGAGAATCGCCCATTATCGGAAAGGGAGAAAATCAACGTCAATAAAAATAACTTCAACAGCGTACTTTCGG